>CAZOPG010000020.1:0-13166 GCA_964581585.1 uncultured Planctomycetaceae bacterium
CAACAAAGTCACAACGGTGCCGAACATGGCCCGATCACATTTAACTGTCGTGCAATCAACTGTTTCTGACCGGTTTATATTCGCCCTTAGTTCACCGAGACGCCCATCGATAAAGCCTAGTTCCTGGCGACCGTAAGTATACGCACCATTTTCCTTTAGATCGCCCTGTTCACGAGCTTCAGCAACCCTTTTAGCGACTTCATCCCGTTTTTCATCAAGCTGGCTCAGTTCCTCCTTGAGCTTATCGAATCCAGTTTGTGAGATTTGCACAAGATCACGCATCTTCATATGCCTCCATTTATCAAATAGTTTGTTTTGTAATTATATGAATTTGCGGGATTAATTCAAGCTATTTCCTTTGAAGGCAAATGTGGGGGTGGGTCAGTCTAAAAATCCGTTGGGGTTTTTGTAGAGAAAATCGTAAACAGTCTGCCCGTAGAGGTTGAACCGGTTTTCCAGGTTCTTTCGTGGAGGGGCATCTTCAATGCTTTCGACATATTTGATTTGTTTTATTTCAGTGAGAAGCTGAGTAGGTAGGTTGTGGGCAGTGCCCTGAATGTTTTCAGTGTGAAAGTAGGTATCTAACAGGCTGAGCCTCTTAAGATTTGTCATGTTGAAACCAAAACCGAGAATATAGATACGCCGAGCTTGTTGCAGTAATTCTTTGGCTCGGGAAAAGGCGGGTGTATCGCCAGAACCATCACGCATGAGATCTATACTATCGGCAGCGAGTTTGATAGTTGCTATCTTTGGTGGCATGTCGCCTCCGTCTCCTAATGCAGAATAATCCACTTCCGGGACGCCTTTGAGCAAACCTGAGTCCGACTGCCATGGAAGCCGTCCAAGTGATCCATAAACATGAACCACTTCGATAGAACTTACCTGCGAGATACAGTCAGTTTCGTTTTCCTTTGCTTTCTTGCGGCTACTTTTAAAGGAGTTAAACAGGAAATGTTCAAACGAACGATCATAATTGAATGTAATGACAGAGAGTTTGTTATCTTTGAAGTTGTCAAAATCCGCTCCATCTATCAGCTTCCCAAACAAGATGTCATACCAGTGGTTTTTACCTTTTATTTGTGTTTTTTCCGGATACAGCCAGTTGCGGTACAATGAACGCTCATTTTCACAGGGCAGCAACTTTGAAGCGATTGCGAATTTGCCTATGTCCAGATATTCCGGATGGTCCTCCAAAAAAGCGTCAACGGAAATACGAGACTGTAAAAGGTGGCGGCCAAAAGATTGCACTTCGCTACGTTTCCAATTTTGTTCCAAATAGGGATAAATGCCACCATTAATTTCTCTGCATATCTGGTTTCTTAACCCTTCACCGACAGGGAAACCATAATCCCAACTGGCGCCTGCGCCAAGAATTAATACTGTAGGTATTTTAATCATTTATCACTTTATCCTTCTATTTCCATAAGATGAGCTTTAACCAATACGGCTTGTTATACAAATAAACCCATCTTCTTTTCACAGCTAACTTTTGTCAGTTCCTGCAAGTTTTTCACCCGTTCGGCAATTTGTTCCAACTGTCCTTTTGTTATCTCGTAAGAATCTTTGTATCCCGCGTCAATTGCATTATCTATTATTATCCTCTGTCAGTAAAGTAAAATCCACAGCAAAAGATCCTTGCCAATCTGCGTTAATCTGCGTAATCAGCGTCTGTGATCAGCGACAATTTTCCTTACCTTCCGGCGACAATTAGAATTTCCGGATAATTTGAAACTGTAATAGACTATCTGAAACTCATTAAGTCAGGAGATTTCAGATGCTCACAGATCACCACACCTCCTACCCTCTGGGTCGATGAAGCGATCACCTACCTAGGACTCGATAGGATAGGAATCAAAAAACCCGACAAAGCAATTCATCGGCTCATAAAGAAGGGAGCACTCCACCCCAAAAAGATCTCAGGTCGGCTGGTTTTTGATCGAAATGAACTCGATAGGGTGTTGGCAAATGGAAAATGTACCGGACACCTTTAATTCTCTCAAGCAAGTTTGCTGCACTCCTAGCGCTGTTTCCGCTTTACTAGCATTGGCTCGGATTCAAGGGAGCCTATCATATAGAAATTATGTTTGGCAATATCTGCTATTCGAGAAATAAAAACAAGGTTCTGGTATATTGCGTTCCCGAGAATGTACTCATCACTATTATGTATTACTATCTTGTCTCCAAAGATACTTTGTGCCTCATGCTTGTCTATAACGAAACCATGATCCTTATACGAATACACAAGATCTTTGGCAATTTTTTTAGGAGGTTGGGCGAGACTACCTTCGTGGGGTTGGAGAAGGCGTTCAGCATATTGAACGGCAGACTCAGCAACTCGTTCGTAGTATCCTAGATGGATTGGCTTAATCGAGTTACTCATGTACTTGGCAAATAAATTAGTTGCATGTGGATACTCAGCAATAAGCTCTGCTATATGTTGAATAGCACTCTTGAGGCCAAGTGCGGGCAGATCATCGATCTGAGGATCTATTGGGCCAAGTTCACTTAGGCTTCCCATATGAATATGGTTTGCACTACAACACAGAAGTGTAGCCCCTGACTTAGCTCTGCGAGGCACAACAACTTCAAGCTGGTTATTGGAATATTCGTGGAGCAGCTTGCCGATAAGATAAGCTGGTCCGGTATACCCCCCAGACGAATGAAGTATGAAGAGAATAGGTTTGGTGTCCTGGAATGCGGTAACGGCAGAGTAAATGTTATCTACGTCGCTTTGCACCATTCGCGTCTCATCATATAGTAAGACAATGTTGTATTTTGTGGCTAATGGGAACTCACTAACTTGCTGTTTAAGATATTGGCTTATAAACTTTTTGGCCTTATCTTGTTGTTCTGTTTTACCTTCTGGACCGAATGCCTCAAGTATGATCTTGATAATATCTGAAGCAGAGACATCTTTGAGCTTAGTTGACTCGCCCGCAATCGAGGTCTCAACGCTACTTTTGCTAGGCTTTGTAGGCGTGTCTTTTTGTTTTGACTTCTGCTTACTGGAAACAGCTTTCTTTACTGTTTTTTTCTTCTTAACAACTTTCTTCTTGGCCATCTCTATTCCTTTCAAAAATCTCTGTGCCCCTCTGTAGCTAAACAAACGAACCAATTTTTTCTCTGCAAATCTTTTCCATGATGTCGCCCCTGAGTAAGCTGATTCTTGATTGTATAGATTTCAGGTAGATTAGCAAGGGAATTTTAATTGATTATTTGGTTGAGATTTGAGAAAAAGAGATTGCCGCAGTCGCTGCGCTCCTTCGCAATGACATCTCCGTGAACTCCGTGGCTAAACAAAAACTTGCTAAATGGGTGATTTACGGATATATTGGGGCACCCTGCCATACTGATGGCGGGCTAAACTTAACTTTTAAGGGACTTGACAATGGCTATTCTAAAATATGATGCTGCTTTACCATACAAAATCGCTGATATTTCTCTTGCTGACTGGGGCAGGAAAGAAATGGACCTGGCACAAAACGAGATGCCGGGCCTGATGGCCCTGCGTCAAAAACATGGCAAAGATAAGCCGCTGGCCGGTTTGAAAATTATGGGTTCTCTGCATATGACCATCCAGACGGCGATGCTGATTGAGACGCTTGTAGAACTCGGCGCCGATGTGAGATGGGCCTCGTGCAATATATTCAGTACACAGGATCACGCCGCCGCAGCTATCGCCAAAGAAGGCCTGGCTCCGGTCTTTGCCTGGAAGGCAGAGACGCTGGAAGAATACTGGTGGTGCACTGAGCAGGCACTTACCTGGCCGGACGGAACCGGCCCGGACCTGATCGTTGACGATGGCGGAGATGCGACGATGTTCGTGCATCAGGGAGTAAAGATTGAGAAAACCCCAACTCTGCTTGATGAAAAAAGTGACAATCCTGAAATGCAGATTATTATGAACCGGCTAAAAGCAAGTTACCAGGACAATCAGACCCGCTGGACAAAAATCGGCAAAGCAATTCAGGGCGTCTCCGAGGAGACGACTACCGGCGTGAGCAGGCTATACCAGATGCAGCAAAGCGGTGAGTTGCTCTTCCCGGCTATCAACGTCAACGATTCGGTAACAAAATCAAAATTTGATAACCTTTACGGCTGCCGTGAATCTTTGGCGGACGGCATAAAACGTGCTACTGACATTATGATAGCCGGCAAAACCGTCATCGTTTGTGGTTATGGCGATGTAGGCAAGGGCTGCGTACAATCGATGAGCGGGTTAGGCGCAAGGGTCATCGTAACGGAAATCGATCCTATCTGCGCTCTGCAAGCCGCTATGGAAGGTTATGAAGTTCGAACGATGGAAGAGGTCGTGGCGATTGGCGATATATTTGTAACTTCGACCGGCTGCTGCGATGTCGTTACCGGCAAACATATGGAGCAAATGAAGAATGAAGCGATCGTCTGCAATATCGGCCACTTCGACCACGAAATCGAAATGAGCTACCTCGAAAACAATCCCAAATGCAGTAGAGATATTATCAAGCCGCAGGTTGACAAATGGACTCTCGAATCCGGACGCTCGATCATAGTTCTGGCTGAGGGTCGGCTGGTGAACCTGGGCTGTGCGACGGGCCACCCCAGCTTTGTGATGAGCAACAGTTTTACTAATCAGTGCCTTGCGCAAATGATGCTCGCAAAAGGCGGACTCAAACTGGAAGTCTATACGCTGCCGAAAGAACTCGACGAAGAGGTCGCACGATTGCATCTGGGTAGAAGCACCTCAAGTCTGACCAAGCTTACAAAAAAACAGGCTGACTATCTCGGTATTCCCATCGATGGCCCATATAAGACTGAGCATTACAGGTATTGATCCTTTTAGCTCGGAGGGGTTACTAAAATGGAAAAAGTGTCACTAAAACAGATATCGCAGTTTCAGTGGCAAATCGAGCCTATCGGCAAAATGCGTGTTCCGGGCGTGGTCTTTGCCAGCGGTAGCCTGATAAAGCATATCGACGAAAAGACCATCTCGCAGGTAACGAACGTCGCGACTTTGCCGGGAATTGTCAAAGCTTCCTTCGCTATGCCCGACGCTCATATGGGTTACGGCTTTCCGATCGGAGGCGTGGCAGCCTTCGACTCTGACAAAGGCGGGATAATTTCCGGCGGCGGCGTTGGATTCGATATCGCCTGCGGAGTAAGAACACTGCACACCGGCTTAAACGAAGACGATTTAACCGGCATAAAAGAAAAACTCGCCAAAGCGCTGTTCAGAAAAATCCCCGCCGGCGTTGGAAGCACTGGGAAGATCAAACTTGGAAGCAAGCATATCGACGACATGCTCACAGGCGGTGCACTCTGGGCTGTCGAGCACGGTCTCGGAACCAGCGACGACCTTGAATTTATCGAAGAAAAAGGCCAAATGCACTCTGCCATGCCGGACAAGGTTTCCGACCATGCAAAAAAACGCCAGTTTAATGAAATGGGAACGTTAGGCTCAGGCAACCATTATCTCGAAGTGCAAAAGGTCGAAGAAATATATGACAAAAAGATCGCCGCCGCTTTCGGCCTCAAACTCGGCGACATCAAGGTAAGCATTCATTGCGGCTCACGAGCACTGGGCCATCAGATAGGCACCGACTACCTGAAGCAAATGGCAAACCAGGCCGCTTCGCATGGCATCGAACTACCGGACAGAGAATTGGCCTGCGCCCCGATAAACTCGCCGCTAGGCCAGGACTATCTCGGCGCAATGCGATGCGGCATAAACTGCGCCATGGGCAACAGGCAGATTATTACCGCTCTTGTCAGAGAAGTTTTCGCCGATGTGATAAGCAAAGCCGAACTAAAGCTGCTCTATGATGTCAGCCATAACACCGCCAAATTCGAGCAGCATAATGTCGGCGGCCTGACACGACGGCTGCTCGTTCATCGCAAAGGTGCAACGCGGGCATTTGGCCCAGGTTCGATGGACCTGCCAGCAGCTTACCGCAAAACGGGCCAGCCGGTTCTTATCGGCGGCACAATGGGAACAGCCTCATATATACTGGCCGGAACCGCTGAGAGCATGTCTTTGGCTTTTGGCTCAGCCTGTCACGGAGCCGGCCGATGCATGAGCAGGAGAGGTGCGATGAGACAATGGCAGGGTAGCGAGGTCGTTAAAAATCTGGCGGAAAGAAATATTATAATAAAATCGAAATCAATGCGCAGCATAGCTGAAGAGGCACCGCTGGCCTATAAAGACGTTAACGCCGTTGTCGAAGCAACGCACAAAATAGGATTAGCCGTAAAAGTAGCAAAATTAGTCCCTCTCATTTGTGTCAAAGGCTAAGTAACGTAGAGCCATTCACAAATATTTTGACGGTATCGGACACCCCCCAATAAAATACCAAAATTTTATTTAACACAACTCAAGATCAAAATAATGTCAACTTTTTCTTCTAACTTCTGAAAAAATCTTGACTTTTACCCCTTCAATATATATTTAATGTAAGAAAGTCAGATGGATGATTCCTCTGAAAGAAGGCATTTTTTGTGAGTTAAGTTGTATGCAAAATCTCAAAATTAAAACAACTCCCAATTACAAGGACAAAACTCATGGCAACTTACCCAAAACCACGTTTCATTTACAATGATGATACATGTACTCTGCGCACTGCCCCGCCGCCGCATACGGTTGAAGATATATACTTAGCCGTTGATTACCTGAAAGATACACAGGTGGACTGCCTTTGCTGGTGCGTTGGCAGCGGTGTTGCATATGCGTGGCCATCGAAGGTAATCGAGAATATTTACGATCTAAAAGACAAAGGTATATCTTGCGGTAATTGGGATAATGGAAGGGATATAATGTACAGCCTGCACAAGCAAGGTATCGATTATCTGCCGTTACTGATTCAGCGGGCACATAGCCATGGTATAAAGTTTGTCGCCAGTTTTCGGATGAATGACACACATCTCAAATCTGATCCCAATAGTTATCTTACGCCGGAATTCTGGAAAACACACCAGCACTACCGTCTGTGGGGTTCCGATGATGCCAAAAGTTATTACAACGCTGCACTGGACTATTCGTTTCCAGAGGTACGCAATCGCTACCGCGACTCCATCGCCGAAGTGCTTGAAATGTATGATGTGGACGGCGTTGAACTTGATTTCAGTCGTAGCCCTTACTTCTTCAATCCATCTGAAGCATGGGCAAAACGCAAAATCCTTACCCGGTTTGTGCGTGACATCAGCTCGCTGCTGGAAAGGGAAGGCAAAAGGAAAAAACGGTCCCTGAAACTTATCCTGCGTGTTATCAGCAGAGAACGTGTTCTCACTACCGCTGGGATCGACCTGCGTAAGTGGATCAAAGAACGCCTGGCACCGATATTGGTCATCACCGAAAATTGCGGTAACTTCAATCAGGATATCGAACATTGGCGGAACCTTTGCAAGCAGGCAAGCGTTTCACTTTACCCAGCAGCCTCGAGTGGTGTAGCTGCGGCCTACAACAAGGATTTTTATTCAACACAGGTGCGAAATCCGCAGGGACCAAGGCACGACGGGCAGGTTCGTTTATCGGAGTATGAAGAAAGCTGCGCCGATCGAGCCATTGCACAGAACCTACTCTCACAGAAGCCGGACGGTATCGCCAAATTTAACTTCCCCTGCTGGCTGGCAGAGGGTGAGAATATTATGCATACCAACCCTGCAAAATTCAAACGAGTTACATCGCTGCTTCGGGAATTGGGAAGCCTTAAAACTCTGGCCGGCAAAGATAAGCGTTATCTTTTCTATCAGGATCTGCCTATCTATGTTGAGGCCAACCGTCCGCGACAGTTTCATCAAACAATTCCTTTCACAATTCGCGGCAAAGACATTCGAGATGCAAAAGTAATATTGCGATGGCGCTGGATAGCTGAGAAGAGTCCACATGCCGCCGGTAAGTTCCGGCAGAACCCTATCGTCAAACCAGGCTTGCTGAAGTGTTACCTCAACGACCAAGAGATTGATGATAAAAAACTGAAAAAGAACAAGGCGCCCGGTGGAAGAATCCCGTCGGGATTTCTGCTAAAGCAGCACGAGATTGTCGAATTGCACGTCCCGGGCAGCAAGATAAAAGACGGGGTAAACACACTGGCTTTTGAAATGCTAAAACCTCCACATGAACGCGACCCATACGTTTATATCTACGACTTGGATGTCAATGTTAAATTTGGCAGAAAAAAAGGAAAGGAAAAACAATAAGACAAGTAGCAATTGGAACAGCAGCGATGGAACACCCGAGTTTTAGTGAAAATGAGAGATGCTTTGATAGTCCAGAACCTCTTTAGTTTCTATTCTTTCTTTTTGCTTATAGCCCCGGCCGCCAAAATAGTAATAAGCACAATTGCTGAGACATATTTAATCGCAGGCGGCAACATCACAGCCGAGTGAGCAGTCGCCTCAAAATCAACGCCGGCAGCAATATAATCGAGCAGGATACCGCTTAATAGTGCACTTCCTGCCACGGTAAGAAGATAGATGATCGCGGTTCTGGAGCCTAACGTTTTCCAGATGGTTACAAACGAGGCAGCATTCGTTGCCGGTCCAGTCATAAGAAAAACAATCGCCGCTCCCGGCGTTAACCCTTTCAAAATCAATGCCGCCGCTACCGGCACCGAAGCCGTTGCGCAGACATAAACCGGTATCCCCAAAAACATCATAACCACCATCGCAAAGATCCCCGTACCAAGATGTTCGGCAAAGTAGCCGTCGGGCACCAATGCAGAAATAACCGCCGCAATGATCAAACCCACTAACATTGCCCTGCCGATATCTCTTGGTAGAGTTACAAAACCATATTTTAACGCTCTAACGATTTTTTTGTCTTTACTTCCACTGCAACATTGCTCCGCACACTCCTGTAGCTCGGGCTCTTTATCCTCGAATTCTTTGCCAAACACATCGATCATCACTCCACCGATAATCCCGGTTACAAATGCCGCCAGAGGCCGGAAGACAGCAAAAAGCGGCCCCAGAAGGCTCAACGTTACAAAAATGCTGTCAGCACCAGTTTGAGGCGTGGAGAGCAGAAAAGATATTACCGATGCTTTGCTCGCGCCATGTTTATGCAGCGACATTGACACCGGGATAACGCCGCACGAACACAAAGGCAACGGCACACCGAAAAGCGATGCCTTAATCAATGGCCATATCCCCCTACCGCCAAGATGCCTTTCCACTACATGCTGCGATATAAGCACCGAAAGAATTCCAGCCACCAGAAAACCAAACAACAAATATGGCGACATCTCAGCAACGGTAGCCCAAAAACCAATTACCATCGATTTAGCAAAATCTGCCATGCTATACACCTAAACTAATCATTTCTACGAAAACAATATTCCCAAAGCCCACAGTCTTCACATTCCGGGCGAAAGCTGCCGTTACAGTTTTCTACAATTCCAATTCTCGATAACGAAAAATCGTACTTAACAGGATCAGCCGGCTCAATCTGTCTGAAGCCATCCGTAATTTCCAACGCCGTTGACAAAGAAACACCCTTACTGTCGTAAAACCCCAGGATTTTGCACAATCTACCCATATGCACATCGATCGGCACAATCAGTTTGGCTTTATCGATCCCTTTCCACAGTCCAGTATCCACATCGTCGTCCCGCACCATCCACCGCAAAAAAAGATTAAGCCGTTTGCATGCACTACCCCTGGCAGGGGAAGCAAACAAATATTTCAAATTTCGGCTCGCCTGTCCCTCGTGTGCAGCAGTCAGCGAATCACAAAATTTTGATAATGCCGGAACAATATTTTCATCATCGCCCCTATAGCCTTGCATGAACAATTCTTCGATACTGCCGAACCTGCTCAATACAACCTGTAATAATTTCAGAAAATTCGATATATCGTCGCCGGTTGTAAAGCGATGCTTAAAACTTTTCAGTTTCTCTCTTTGTCCTCCATTAAAATTCTGCACATACTCAAAAGGACTGTCGCCCATATGCCCGAGGAGGTTGGTCAAACTTTTCTCAATCTGACTCACTCTCCCATAAGCAAGAGCAGAGGCCAGCAGCGCGACAATTTCCATATCAGCTTTACAGCGATATTTATAAACAAACTGTAAAGGATCAGGCTTTATAAGACTGTGGTGATTATATTTTTCGTACAGCCTTTCCAATACATTTTTTACCTGTCTAATCGGCTTAATCGCCAATGGTCACACGGCCTCAAATTCATCTTTGCCAACGCCGCAGTCAGGACAAACCCAATCATCAGGTAAATCTTCAAAAGCAGTGCCAGCGACTATACCACTATCTGGATCGCCCACAGCAGGGTCGTAAATATAGCCGCACATAAGACATTTGTATTTTCCCATTCCATGGTCTCCTTTTTCTAATTTTTTTTGGTTTTTTCTCAGTAGTAATCAGGTCAAACTGATATTCTAAATCCAACACACGGATTCTTATCCTTTCCACAGTCCGTGAACATTGCAATATTCTCTTGCGATTACCATTCCAGCCTGCACGCCGAATTCTGCCTCAGGTGCATCGCCTGGATTAAGAAACTGTCGATATGCTTTGCCATCAACAAGCAGTTCAATCCACTCAATATAATGTTTTTCTTCCATTGGGTGGAGCGTACTGCCGACAATAACCTTGTAACCGCCATCAACTTCTTTGATTACCGGCACATGTTTTTCCGTTGTGGCATCAGCAGTTTTTTCGTCCAGAAGTTCCATCGGCTGCCCGCAGCAAACTAATTCGCCGTCACCACCGTGAATAACCTCAACAATATTACCACACAGCGCACATTTGTAGATTTGAAGTTTCTCAGCCATAATTATTCCCTTTCCTTATTTGAAAATTTATTCTGCGATTCCAATTTTCTTATGCCCGGCCAAAATTTCATCAGCTAATCTGTCCAGAGCTACAAAATCATTATCTTTTGGAAAACCTTTTATTACTATCGGCTCCAAGATTTCTGCTTTAATGTTTGGCAGCATAGCAACCAACTGCTCGACCATTTTACTGCCCCAGCCGAAAGAACCTATAATAGAAGCAAATTTTATTTTAGGTCGAAGCGCATTAGCTAAAAATGCCGCATAAGCCGCGCATGGATGTGGACCAATTAGCACGGTAGGCGAACCGATTACTATCGTTGCCGCATCTACTAATGCAATCGCAAGTTTGCCGATATCAACTGTCGAAAGCTCAAATTGTTTCACCGTAATACCTCTTTCGATCAGAGCATCTACAAGATATGATACCATTTTAGCCGTACTGCCGTGCATTGATACATAAGGCAGGACAACTTCATTTTTAACCACATCAGATGCCCAATCCTTGTAGGCACCTACGATAAAGTCGGGCCGATTATGTACCGGGCCGTGACTGGGAGCAATTATCTCGATTTCTATAGGTTCAAGTTTTGCAAGGTTAGTATTTATTTGCCGCCTGAAAGGCATCATAATCTCAGCATAATAGCGTTTGGCGGATTCGTAAAGAGCGGCTTCATCGTCAACAAACAGGCTGCTCGTCGCGAGATGAGCACCGAAGAAATCGCACGAAAACAATATTTTACCTTCCTGCAGATATGTCGTAAAAGTTTCCGGCCAGTGTACCCACGGCAAATAGATAAACCGCAAAGTCTTATCTCCCAGAGAAAGTGTTTCTCCGTCTTCAACAGTAACAAATCTATCATTCTGGATATCAAGAAGATCGACCAACATAGCTTTGCATTTTGGATTTGTTACCACTTTTGCCTCAGGATACCTGCTCAGTATATTCGGCAATGAACCGGAATGATCCTGCTCTCCATGGTGAGCAATGACATAGTCGATTTTGCTGATGTCAAGTTTGGCAAGATTATTGAACAATACCTCTGTCATAGTTGGATCGACCGTATCCAGCAAAGCTGTCTTTTCACTGCCCTTTATCAGGTAGGAATTGTAACTGGTGCCATCCGGCAAGGGGATAAGTCTGTCAAAGAGCCTAGCATCGAAATCGATTGCCCCGACACTATACACGTTTGTCTTCAATTGTTGCATACTTAAATCTCCTGAAAACTTCCTGTTACATATTACATTAATTGCTTTACTGCATTTATTGCAGCTTCGTAATTCGGCTCATGCGTCAATTCAGGAACTATTTCCTTGTAGCGAATAACACCCTCTTTGTCTATAACAAATATTGACCTCGCCAGAAGCCGCAATTCCTTAATCAGTACGCCAAAGGCTCTGCCGAAAGACGCATCTCGATAATCTGAGAGCATTTCCAGATTTTCAACCCCGGCAGCACCGCACCATCGCTCCTGGGCAAATGGCAAATCCATACTAATGGTTAGGATATGAACATCATTTCCAATTTTTTGAGCTTCCTGATTGAATCTGCGAGTCTGTACATCACAGACTGACGTATCAATTGATGGCACGGCGGAGACAATACAGATTTTGCCTGCAAATACCGACAGCCTGACCGCCGACAATTTGAGGTTGATAACCTCGAAATCCGGAGCCCGTTGACCAACTTCGACCTTACTGCCAGTCAGAGTCAATGGACCGCCTTTCATTGTTACAATGTCTTTATATTCTTCCATGGTATTCCTCCATTCAACTTAATAGTTGCTTGCTTCTAATTCAAAATAAGCCTGAGGATGATCGCAGGCCGGACAAAGTTCCAGCGGTTCAGTACCATTATGTACATAACCACAATTTCTACATACCCACCTGACAGATTTTTCACTTTTAAAAACAGTTCCTTCTGTTATATTCTTAGCTAAGGTCAGGTATCTATCCTCGTGACGTTTCTCAGCAACAGCGATATTACTGAAAACCTCTGCAATTTCATCAAAACCTTCCTTTTGAGCCACCTCTGCAAACCCAGGATACATTTCAGTTGTCTCATAGTGTTCACCGGCAGCGGCTTCTTTGAGGTTTTCAACAGTAGTTCCAATAACGCCTGCTGGAAATGCCGCTACAATCTCAACCTCGCCGCCTTCCAAAAACTTGAATTCTCTTTTGGCATGCTCTTTTTCCTGATTCGCGGTCTCTTCAAAAATAGCTCTTATCTGCTCATACCCTTCTTTTTTGGCCTGACTGGCAAAATAGGTATATCTATTTCTTGCCTGTGATTCTCCCGCAAATGCTGCCAATAAATTCTTTTCCGTCTGGCTTCCTTTAAGATTCATAATTTGACTCCTTTTTTTGAAAATTATTTATCGATAGTTTCCGTTTTTATAATATTACC
>CAZOPG010000021.1:0-13073 GCA_964581585.1 uncultured Planctomycetaceae bacterium
CTCATATTACTAATGTTGTCTGGATTAGTCTTTGCCAAAGCCTCAAAGATCGAGGCTTATGGGCAGATCGCTAAGCAACTGCTACAAGTTGGAGGCGAGCAATATCAACGCGGTCTCTATAAAGACGCTCAACTGTCGCTGTTAAAAGCAGCACAGTATAAGGAATATCTCGGTGCCAGGGATATTAAGAAACTCAACAGACTAATGGGCAAAGTTATCTCAAGGGCCGGCGAGCAGACAGAAACCGATTCGCAGGCTAGAGCAGCACAAGACAAAATTGCGGCTGAGCCTAAAATAGTTAAATTAGTTGAATTAGAGACTGAGCAGGAGTTTCTGCAGCCGGCAGAACCGCAATTTTATGAAACGACAGAACCGGCACCCCTACCACTGGTGGTGATAGAGCCGGCCGAGAGCAATGATGTTTTCTCCGTAAGTAAGGTACAGGAATTTTCTGCCAGCCCGCTGATGCCGACACAAGCGGGGGATGAGGAAAGTTACATCTATATAGTTAACCAAAAACGGCGTATTCAGCAAAGCTTTACCAAGGCTGTTGTGAACGACGCAATAACAAAAGCAGAGGAGTTTTCCGAAGAGAACGAATTCGCGAAAGCAAAAGATGAAATATCCCGTGCCACGAATGTGGTCAACAGCAACAAACTATTGCTTGGTGATACTGTTTACAATGATTATATAAACAAGCTGGATGAACTCCGCGAAGGAATAGTCGACAAAGAAACAATAGGAATACAGAACAAAGCAGAGCAGAGGCGACTCGAAGCTGAGCAATCACAGAAGAGGATTATCGAGCAACAGACTACTGACAGAGAAAGGCGTATAGCTGACCTTACGAACAACGCCATGGAGTACCAGGATCAGCAGCGATATACAGAAGCTCTGGGGCAGTTGGAAACACTTCTTGCAATAGACCCGACCAATCATAATGCGACAATAATGAAGAGGATGCTTGAAGATACGATCAGTCTACGAAGGCAACTTGAGGTTAAAAGACAAAGCGAACAGCAGGAGATAGATCTGTTTAATGAGATGCAGAAATCTACGATCCCTCATGCTGAAGATATGACTTTTCCATCGAATTGGCCCGAATTGACTAAAAAGCGGGAACGTAAAACTAGAGGTGCCCTGAGTCCATTGGACGTGGCGGTTTACAGACAACTTGAGTCCATAGTAGATCTATCCGCACTTCACCAGGATATGTCCCTGGAGGAGGCGATTGAGGAAATACGTAATTCGGTTGAGCCACCATTGAAATTGACTATCAGGTGGCGCGACCTTTCCGACAATGCCTACATAGAACGAGATACCACAATTGGTACGCGGGGTCTTTCGGATATATCGCTTGGGACGGGACTGTCAGAGTTGCTTAAATCCGTCTCGGGCGGCATCTCAGAAATTGAGTATGCTGTTGATAACGGTATAATCATAATTGCTACCAGGGAAGCACTGCCCAGCAAAATGGTTAATGATACTTATGATGTTAGTGAGTTGATAGCTCCTAAAGCACAGTACAGTGTTGATCTTGATATCGATACTGAAGGCAGCAGTGGCACTGACGTAGGACAAACCGACCAGACATCGGGGACAGGAACGGCTGATAATATTACCAGTATTATTGAGACGATTCAACAAACTATTGAGCCAGATTCATGGTATGTCAACGGTGGTCAGGGCAGCATTTTTGCACATGGGTCCACACTGATTATCCGGCAAAGTCCTGAAATACACGAGAAAATCGGAAAATTAATGGCAAACCTCCGCGAATCACTCGGCCAGCAGGTTTCTATTGAGGCGAGATTTTTGTTTGTATCTGAAAACTTTCTCGAAGATATTGCCATTGACGCTGACATCCGATTGGCACCTATAGGCAAATTCTCAACAATAATTTTAAATCAGGGTTCATCCGACTTTTCCACACCAGATTCGACAAAAGTGCCAGGCAGTCTGGCTCCGAGCATTTCCACCAACCCCGCACTTGCGATTCCAGGTCTTCAGTATGGCTCTGTTCTTGATGACCTATCGGTCAGTCTAATGCTAAGATCGACACAGGCTCATGTTGACAGCAAGACGCTGACAGCGCCAAAAGTAACCGTTCTCAGCGGTGAAAGGGCATTTATACGGATCAGCAAAGGTACCGCTTACATAAGTGATTATGATTTTCAGGATATAACCGCCGCCGGTGATAATCAACCCACAAGAGTTATTGCTGACCCTGAGATAGAAACAACAACCGGTGGTGTTACTTTGAATGTTGTTCCAATCGTCAGTACTGATAAACGCTATGTATTGCTGGACATCAGTACATCATATGCTGATAATGATCTTAAAGATTTTACTGTTTTCTCCGAATCGACAGGGCAAGGTTTTCCCATTCAGTTGCCTGTCGTGGAAAGCGCGGTGGTTCGGACACGAGTCAACGTACCGGATAGCGGAACATTGCTTATCGGCGGTCAAAAGCTGAGCGCAGAGATTAACAAGGAATCCGGCGTACCTGGTATGTCCAAAATGCCGTTAATCGGAAGATTGTTCAGCAACCGCAGTAAAGTCAAAGACCAGATGGTTCTTTTGATACTGGTAAAACCAACCATCATTCTACAGGACGAGGCTGAGCGAGAAGCCTTTGCTCCGCTTGAATAGACCAACTGTGAGGAAAGTAGAGCGTTCTAAGAGTTAATTGTCACCCAACTCTGTGTATTGTGACTTTCCAGAACGGCTTCAACTATGGTGTCGGCTATATGGCCGTCCTCAAAGGTTGCGAAATCTATTTCCTTTGAATCGCCTGCGATGTATCTGTATACGTTCCTGCAGAAATTTTTGACCGCGCTTGGATAGCCCTCATTATGCCCTGCCGGGTAATGAGCATAATCCCTGACGCTTTCATCCATCAAAACAGCGTCCTTGAATATAAGCTCATTAGGACTATTACGATTGCCTATCATTAATTCATTTGGTCTTTCGTGATCCCACCAGATACTTTTGTCTGTGCCGTTCAATTCAAATACAATATGATTCTTTCTGCCAGAGGAAACGTGCGATATACAAGCCATACCTTTGGAGCCGTCGTCGAATTGCAAGAGCACATGACCGTAACCTTCACTGTCTATCTTTATTTTTTCATACTGATCCGGGCTTAGCTCTTTACCCGCAAAAGTTTCTATTTCAACCTTTGGTTTTTTGCGGTGTTCATGCAATGTTAATAAATCGGCAAAAACCTTTGTAATTTTTTTGCCAGTTACGAACTGAATCAAATCGAACCAGTGAGAACCTATATCGCTTATCACTCTGCTGTCCCCGGCCATCTTTGGGTCGAGCCGCCAACTCCAATCCGTGTCATAGAGAAGCCAATCCTGCATATAACAACCCTGCACCGCAAAGACATTGCCAAGTTCACCATTTTTTACCATCATCTTTGCTTGCTGAACCAGCGGGTAATAGCGATAATTAAAATTAACCGCATTGACCAACCCTTTTTCTTTCGCAAGAGCAACTAATTCAGCAGATTCCTTACTGTTCATTCCTAACGGTTTTTCGCTTATACAATGTTTGGATGCGTTTAAGATATCCTTATTAACCTGCAGGTGCATGAAATTAGGTGTGCAGTTATGAACCACATCTATTGCTGGGTTGTTCAGCATATCCTTGTAATTGCCATAGGCTTTTGGGATAGATAACTGGGCAGCTTTTTTCTCCGCAAGCTGTTGATTTGCCTCGGCAACCGCTGCAACTTCAACATTACCAAGTCTTCGCAATGCTTCTATGTGCGCAGGACCAATATATCCTGTCCCTATTATACCGGCTTTTAGAGTTTTCATTTTTTACCTTCCATAAGATTAAATTATTTGCCCAGTAAATGATTCATAATCAGCAAATCCAACTCTTCGTAATCACGATCAGCTATAAGCTTATCAACTTTGGCTTCATCCAGGGAGCGAACCAGTTCCAGCAGACGTAAGAATATTGTTCGGCTGTTGCTCAGGTGTTTGGTTGATACTTCTATTTTCTGCGTGCGCATGGCTTTGATATCAAGGCCAACCCATTCACCGTTTTGGCCGTAATCGTGCTTGTCGAGAATTCTGACCTGGTTGAAGGCCCTTCTTAAATCAACTGAGCCGAAAGTTTTGTCTTGGTCGAATTTCAGACCATTCTGGTCATTGAGATGAACAGTCCAAAGCTTGTTGTGAGCCAGAGCAAAGCCCATCTCGTCTGAAGGGTCCAGGCCTGCAAGAATCGCATGAGCACTTTCGATATTGACACCTACTCTGTCCGAGTCGCTGCAAAGCAGGCCCAGAGCTATCGCGTGGCCGGTAGTTGGAATATAGGTATGATCCATTGGCTCATTGGGTTTTGGCTCAATCGCAATTCTAATGTTTTTATTATAGTCAAGCATTGTGTTTATGGCTTCGACTATTCTGTCAACGGCAACCCTGCTGTCTTTGGCTTCTCTGATATACGTCCCTTCACGGGCAAGCCACAGCACGATAAGATCTGTTTCGAGGGCCTCTGCTATGTCTATCGCCAGCTTGCTCCTTTCGATGGCATATTTTCTGCACTTAGCGTCGTTGCTGGTATATCCACCGTCAATGGTACGCATATCTTCCCACAGCCTCGGTGCTACGAATTCGCTGGCAAGACCCTGGTCGTCAAGAGCTTTTTTGACTTCCCTGGCTTTGGCAACAATTTGTTCAGCGGAAAGATTGTTCATATCGGGGACAGCATCGTCATCATGAAACTGAACTCCATCAAAGCCGAGTCCCTTATACATCTTAAGTTTTTTGCCAAACTCAATAGTGTCTCTAACCGTCGGGCCAAAAGGGTCGGCCCCTTCGTGTATGTTCCACGGGCCAAATGTAAATCTGAATTTACCTGCCATTGCAATATCTCCTTAACTTAAATATTTAAGCGTTTTCTTTAAAGATTCCGTATCATCCAATTTTGGGAAATACTCCAGACCGAAACAGCCGTTATAACCAAGTTCGTCAATTTTTTTGATGATCGCGGGATAATTAAGCTCTGTATCGAAAAGCTCGGCTCTGCCGGGCACCCCTGCTGAATGGAAATGGCCAATGATGTCGATGCTGTTTTCGATAAATCTGATTACATTGCCCTGCATTATCTGCATATGATATACATCGTAGAGGAGTTTGAGGTTGGGGCTGTTGATTTGTCGAATAATTTTTACTGCGCCATCGGGCTTGTCAAAATGATATCCGGCGTGGTCAACCAAGCTGTTCAAAGGTTCAATAACCAGAACTACGCCTGCCTTTTCAGCCATCTGGGTGATCTTAGTGTAGGCTGTTTGCAGGTTTTCATTCATTTGCTCTAAGGTTAAGCTGTCCTGAGAAAGGCCGGACAGGATAATTCCTTTGCCAATATCTGCGCTATTGGCAAAATCAAGCATCTTTTGAATTTGCTCAAAATAGACTGGATGATCCGCTTTATTTGTTGGGCTGCCGCCTATCGTGCCATCCCATGCACTAAATGCGAAATCATTAATGGTAACTCCGCAATCCTTGGCAGTTTTCTTCAGAGTGGCAGCGTTTTTAGGCTGGGCAAAGTCAATGTCGCTGCCGTTAAAGGTTCCTTCGGGATGCCAGAACTCAATATATTTGTATCCTATATCAGCTATCTTTTGGATTCTCTTTTCAAAAGGTAAATCTGTAAAAAAACATTCCACACATACACTTATTTGGGCCATTTTATTATGCTCCTTTCTTATTTTAAGTATGCACTCAAAACTTTGTTAATTGCTGTTGATAGTTTATCGCAATCTTCATCCTCAAGATTATAATCGATGTCTATCAGGATCGCCCTTGACAGCAGTTCCAGAGAACGCGGACACATATCCTTTGAGTATTTTGGAAGGTCCTCTTTGGCGACACCGCTCCAGGGTAAGTTGTCCGATGCGACCGACTTGTACTGCAAGATATGCTCCCAGAAATTATAGGTGTGCCAATCTCTAACCTTAGAGTCGTAAACTCCCCCGCAAGGGACGCCTTCGGCCTGTAGGGCGGGTAGTACTTTCTGAGTGGTCTCTACGTCAGGCAAAAACATAATCAGACAAATGCCCGTATCGCCGGCTTCGTCCGCGAGTTTTCTAAAGCACAGGCCTGCGAATTTATCGATAGAATTTTTAATTTTTTGTTTGGCCATGTGGTGTTTGAACACTATATCTTTTGCTTTGCGGATCTGTGCCACAGCTACGGCACCTTCAAGCTCGCTCATTCGATAATTTTCGCCGCAGAAAAGTTCTTCTCCTTCCTGTTCGGGGCCGAATCTGTCTGGCCGCCAGCAGGCAGCACAATCATGCCAGTTTAGCGCCCTTGTGTAGAGACATTCATCATTCGTGGTGTAGAATCCGCCTTCTCCGCTGACTATTACCTTGTAATAGTCGAAACTGAAACAGCCTATTGTTCCGATACTACCGAGAGGCCGGCCGTTAAATGAGCCGCCGCAAGCTTGGGCAACATCCTCTATTACGGGGATGCCGTGCTTGTTCGCGACGTCCATGATTGCGTCCATCTGCGCAGGTGCGCCACGCATGTGAACCGGGACGATCGCTTTGGTGCGTTTGGTAATCGCTTTTTCGATAGCGTCCGGAGCGATACAAAGCGTTTCGTCTACATCAACAATTATCGGTATTGCGTTTGAGGCCACGACCGTGGCTGATGTTGCGAAGAATGTATAGGCTGGAACAATTACCTCGTCGCCTGCACCGATAGCGAGTGAACGATAGGCGGCGACTAATGCTGAGGTGCAGGAGTTGGTCGCCAAACAATATTTTGTCCCAATCAAATTTTTCATTGCTTCTTCGGCAGCGGCAACTTTGCTCGGAGCTGGATTGTAGTATCTGAAAAGATGAGGCCCACGAAGATTAATCTCGCTGTCAATTATTTGTTTGATCTTTGTTTCGTTTTCCGGGCTGAACTGCCATAAGTCCAGAACCTCAAGAAGTTCGTCTCTGCCGATTTTGGTCGGGAAAGGGCCAAGCTCTCCTACCGCTTTACTGCCGCCGTTAATCGCTAATTCTTCTGTGCTCACAATTCAGTCTCCTTCAACTAATTATTGTTTCATATTCATTAATAATTCAGATGCGATCGGCCAGTCTAATACCTTGGCGGATCCATAACCGTTATTTGCTTTAAGGGTCGTTTACTCAGATTTATAAGCCGGTGTCTGCTGGCTGCTTTTATATAATATGAATCATTCTTTCTGATCGTCCACTGGCCCTGCCCCTGGATTTCCAAGCTGGCCGGGCCGCCCGATATAATAACTCCTCCGAGATCACAGTCGTGTTCTTCCCATTCGCTGTTCTTCTCGGCAGGTGCAATTGTTTCGTGAACCATCTCGAATTTCATATCCGCTCGCTTTGGGAACAAAAAGATATATTTTCTATCCTCATCGGAGACGCTGCGCATTTTTTGAGAAGGAAAAAAGGGCAGTTGCGTTTGTTCAGGAGAATTTGCAAAAAACTCGGCAAAGTTGCTGCCAAGTGCTCTGAGCATCTTATGCAAAGTTGCCAGGTTAGGACTGCTGGCACCTTTTTCGATAGCCACAATTGAAGCGGGAGACATCTCTGTCATTCGAGCAAGTTCGCGCAGCCCGATTTTTTTCTGAGTCCTTAAATCCTGAATTGCTCTGCCTAAATCTGCTGGTTCCATTAAAATAGCCTAAGTAACGTTGTTAAGGTTTAAAAAACAGTTGTTATTGTTGACAATAACATATTTTTGAGAATTGTCAAGTGCCGCATGGTTGCTCCTGAAAAAAATTTAAGGGTTAAATTGTGGATTAAGTGGGTGCCAGCAATGGCTCTTAATGGCATATTTGGCCTGTGAACAATTGCGATATTGAATGTTTTGCTTGCCCGAACCCAATTTGACGGTATACTATGCGGTTAATATTTGTCTTAAATTTTTTGTCAGCAGGAGTGATGAATGCCTATTTTTGAGTATAAATGTTCCCAGTGCGACCGAATAAGTGAGTTTTTGGAACGTAACAGTCAGGACAACCGGCATGGATGTCAGGATTGCGGTTCGACAGAGTTGCAGAAGCAGCTTTCGACATTCGCAGCGGTCGTAAAAGAGCCTGAGGCGATGAGTAAATGTCAGGGCTGTCCTTCCGGGCAGACCTGTCCCAATGCTAAAATGTAGAAAAGCTGAGAGTATAAAAATGAGCGAAAACAACGGCGGTTATAACTTTAACGAGATAGAGAAAAAGTGGCAGAATTTCTGGGAAGAAAATAAGACGTTCGCTGCTGTAGATTCTGATAAGACTAAGCCGAAATATTATGTGCTTGATATGTTCCCCTATCCATCCGGGCAGGGTCTGCATGTGGGACATCCGGAGGGTTACACGGCAAGCGATATCATTGCCCGCTATAAAAGAATGAACGGCTTTAATGTGCTACACCCGATCGGTTGGGATGCCTTCGGGCTTCCGGCGGAACAGTACGCAATAAAAACCGGTACGCATCCGGCGAAAACCACGCAGGAAAATATCAGTAATATGCGGCGACAGATAAAGTCGCTCGGGTTTTCGTATGACTGGGACAGGCAGGTAGATACAACCGATCCGAAATACTATAAATGGACGCAGTGGATATTTCTGAAGTTATTCAACAGTTATTTCGATGAGGCAGAACAGAAAGCTAAACCCATTGAGCTTCTTATCAGAGACCTTGAATCAGGCAGGCTGTATGTTAGTCCGACAGGTGAACTCGTTTTGCCAGAAACGAAATTCACGGCGGTGACGGGAGAACCGGTGGGAGCAATGAAATGGGCTGAATTGGGCGAAGAGGAAAAACGTGAGCTTATCAATGAACATCGACTTGCGTTTGAGGCAGAGGTGGCGGTGAACTGGTGCCCTGAACTTGGTACGGTGCTGGCCAACGAAGAAGTCATCGGCGGGGTGAGTGAACGTGGTGGGCATCCAGTTGTGAGAAAGCCTATGCGGCAGTGGATGCTGCGAATTACAAAATATGCTGAGCGTCTGCTGGACGATCTTGAGATGGTGGACTGGACCGAATCCATTAAAAAGCTGCAACACGACTGGATCGGCAAAAGTGTTGGAGCTGAAGTTGATTTCAGGATCGACAGCCTTGATACGGATATTCGTGTTTTTACGACTCGGCCGGACACGCTTTTCGGGGCCACTTATATGGTTATAGCGCCGGAACATCCGCTGGTCGATGAGATCGTTACAGATGAATACAAAGATGCTGTTGAAAAATATCGACAG
Organism: uncultured Planctomycetaceae bacterium; assembly: GCA_964581585.1. Taxonomy (GTDB): domain Bacteria; phylum Planctomycetota; class Phycisphaerae; order Sedimentisphaerales; family UBA12454; genus CAZOPG01. The sequence continues at coordinate 9,250 of CAZOPG010000021.1, forward strand.
ACCGCTGCGAGCAAAAGCGATCTTGACCGTACGGATTTGGCGAAGGAAAAGACAGGCCAATTTACCGGAACTTACGCAATCAATCCCGTCAACAACGAAAAAATTCCAATATGGATAAGTGATTACGTTCTTATCAGCTATGGTACCGGCGCAATAATGTCTGTGCCAGCACATGACGAACGTGATTTTGAATTTGCCAAAAAGTTTGACCTGCCCATAATTCCTGTTGTTGAGCCGGACGATGATAATTCATCTGAGAAAGTTAAAATCTTCCAGGACTGCTTCGTAGGTGAAGGTAAGGCTATAAACAGTGGTCAATTTAACGGATTAAGTACAGCAGAGTTCAAAGAGAAAATTACTAACTGGCTCAGTGAAAACAGTCTGGGGCATAAAGCGATCAATTATAAATTACGCGATTGGCTCTTCAGCAGGCAGCGATATTGGGGCGAGCCGTTCCCGATTTTGCACACTGATAAGGGCGTGGTTGGGCTTGACGAACAAGATCTCCCGCTGATTCTGCCGGAAGTGGAAAGTTATAAGCCGGCCGGGACCGGACAGTCGCCGCTTGCGAATATAGTTGAGTGGGTTAATGTTGACAGTGCCAAACGCGAGACCAATACGATGCCCCAGTGGGCCGGAAGCTGTTGGTATTATCTGAGGTATCTCGACCCGGATAACGATTTGGCGGCGTGGGACCCTGAGAAAGAAAAACACTGGATGCCTGTCGATTTGTATATCGGCGGTGCTGAGCACGCGGTTCTGCATCTGCTGTATTCGAGATTCTGGCACAAGCTGCTTTATGACCTTGGATATGTGAGTACGCCTGAGCCGTTCATTAAACTTGTCAATCAGGGAATGATCCTTGGCGAAGACGGCCAGAAGATGAGCAAGAGCCGTGGCAATGTTGTTAATCCTGATAAAGTCGTTGACGATTACGGTGCCGATTCTATGCGGCTGTATGAAATGTTTATGGGGCCGTTAGAGGCTTCGAAGCCGTGGAACATGCATGGAGTTGAGGGAGTGCATCGGTTCCTTACGAAAATATGGCGATTAATTATTGATCCCGAAAGCGGGCAGTTGCGAAAATTTACCGGCGCGGCAGACGAACAAACCGAACAGCTGCTGCACCAGACAATAAAAAAGGTCGGCAATGATATCGAAGGTTTCCGGTTTAACACAGCCATAAGCCAGATGATGATCTTTGTCAATCACCTCACAAAGCAGCAGAGCAGGCCAAGTGCGGCAATTGAAAAATTCCTGCGAATTCTTGCGCCCTTCGCTCCGCATATTGCCGAAGAATTGTGGCAGAGATTGGGGCATGAAAATACGCTCGCATACAAGCCCTGGCCCAAATATAATGAAAGTTTGGCCAAGGAAAAAGAGATCGAACTGGCGGTGCAGGTACTCGGCAAGATAAAGGATAAGATCGTTGTCTCGGCAGATGCCGATGAGGAGACGATCAAGGAAAAAGCTCTGGCCAGTGAAAAAGTTGCTGATGCGATAGGCGGCAAAGAGGTGAGGAAAATTATCGTTATAAAATCGCGACTCGTTAATATTGTCATCGGGTAAGTTATGTCGGTAGAAATAGAATTAAAAGTGAAGGTCGAATCCTTCGAACAGATAGTAGAAAAGCTGCGACAAATCGGCGCTGATTTCGACGATAATTACACGCAGACCGATTATTATTTCGACGACGAGGAAGATTCGCTTGTGGATTCAGACCGATGCCTAAGACTTCGCAAGCAACACGACCACGGGGACGAGACATTTGAGCTGACGTATAAAGGCAAGAGGCAAAATCGCCGCTTCAAATCACGGCGTGAGATAGGGATCATGGTTGAAAAGGCTGAGGAGATGATGGAGGTTTTTGCCGCACTTGGTTATTCCGAAAGGCTTGTGTTTGAAAAGAGACGACAAATTTGGCGCAGTAACGGTTGTGATATCGCCCTTGATGAGCTGCCGTTAATTGGAAGATTTGTGGAAATAGAAGGACCCGGCGATGAATCTATCGAAGCGACCCAGAAGAGGCTTGGGCTGGAGCATCTGATGCATATAGAGCACAGTTACGCTCACCTACTGGAAAAGAAGCTGGCCCAGCTTGGGAAAAAGGAAAGAAAAGTTTTTTTTGAAAATCCGAGACAATGAAACCTGACGACGGCTACATATCATATATCGTAAATCCAAAATCCGGAGCCAGCAGCAGCAAACTGGTAGTGTGGAAGTTTCAGCAATACCTTATCGAAAGCGGTTTCGATGTAAGGCGGAGTTTTACACAATCCCTGGAGCATGCGGCTCGGTTAGCTACCGATGCGGCGGTTGACTATAATTGTGCAATGGTCGTTGTCTGCGGCGGCGATGGTACAGTTCGTGAAGTTGCGCACGGACTGGAGGGCAGTGATAAAACTTTGATGATCGTCCCGGCTGGTACTGAAAATCTTCTGGCGAGCGAGCTTGGTTATGACGAACGACTGAGGACATTGCTGGGCGCTTTCGATGACGGAGAAATTAAGCCTCTCGATTTGTGCAGTGCCAACGGGAAAATGTTCACCTCTATTGCGGGTTTTGGGATTGACGGCGATATCGTAAAACTGGTCAACGACAAAAGACATGGGCATATATGTCATCTCGACTATTTCTGGCCGATCTGGCAAAGTTTCTGGAATTATAAATTTCCGGCTATGAAAGTCGAGGTCGATGGCGAAGAAGTGTTTGATGGGCGAGGGCTGGTTTTTGTGGGTAATATTTCGCGTTATGCAGTTGGGCTGCAAATACTGCACTATGCCGATTTCAGTGACGGGCTGGTCGATGTCTGCATTTATAAATGCGACTCACAACTGCAGTTGGCCAAGCATTCTCTGGCAACTGTCCTGAAAAAACATGCCAACAGGGGTGATGTTATTTATCGTCAGTGTAAAAAGGTGAGAGTAACATCGGATAATGAAATCCGCACAGAAATGGACGGCGATCCCGGAGCGGCCCTGCCGATGGATATTGAAATCATGCCTCAAGCCATTAAAGTTCTGGTACCCCGAAATGCGAAACCAGCCGGTATTCGAACTCGCATCAAAAGAGTGCTTGGATAAGAAGAATAAGAACTCAATTCTCAACGATATGACCAAGACGTAGCGAGGCGAGGTCTTTTTCGCTTACCTGTCCGTTGATGAATTGCTGAACTATCGGAAAAGGATGATCACGAATTTCGTCCGGGCTGCCGTCGACAATGATTTTGCCGTTATGCAGCATAATGATTCTATCGGCAATTTTGTAAGCGCTTTTCATATCGTGCGTAACAACAACTGTCGTTATATTTAACTCACGCTGAAGCTTCAGTATCAATTCATTGATAATGTCAGAGCGAATCGGATCAAGGCCAGTTGTCGGCTCGTCATATAATATCACTTCCGGATTCAGCGATATCGCACGTGCAAGTGCGACTCGTTTCTTCTGACCGCCGGAAAGATTTGCAGGATAATAATCCTGGTAGCCATCCAGACCAACCATAGCCAGCTTATTCTTTACAACCTCATCAACCTGTTTTTGACTTAGTATTTTCTTATGCTGCTGAATTGGAAAAGCTACATTCTCATAAACGCTGAGACTATCGAATAACGCCGCCCCCTGAAATAAAAATCCGTAGTTCATACGAACTGTTGCAAGAGCGGATTCTGACAGATTGTCAATTCGCCGATTTTTGAAATAAATTTCGCCAAGGGTTGGGCGAAGCAGAAGTATCAAATGCTTTATCAGAACAGTCTTGCCGCAACCGCTTGGACCGATGATGACGGTGGTCTTGCCCTTTTCAATAGCCAGAGATACATCATCCA
>CAZOPG010000022.1:0-12713 GCA_964581585.1 uncultured Planctomycetaceae bacterium
CAGCTTCGGCACCAGAGAAGTTACAAGTGTGTATTTCAATTCACGAAGCTTGAATATTCGCGATTCGCCCGCAACATCAACCAGTTTCAGGAGTTGTTCAACTCGGTTCATCCGAAAGGCATATCCTGTGACGATTATTGTCCCTGTTTCGGGTATTTCATTGATACTTGCGCCGAGTTTCATCTCGGTCAACAATTTTTTGGCTGCGACAGTTGTTATGTAATCCAAAGAGAAAACCTGAGTCATAACAACGTCTCCAGGCCTGGCACCGGCATCACTGAACACAGGGTCAGTATTCAGTGCCTCGGCTATAGGAACTATCATCACAAGATTGCCCCTTCTGCTCATCACAAACCCCTGGAATTTCAACACATTCTCAAGCAGTTCATAGAGAGCCCTGATTTTTATTTTCTTCTGAATCTTAACGGTAACATGTCCTTTTACCTTTGTCTCGTCGTAGAGATAATCAAGATTCAAAAGTTTGCCCACAAGCTCGATAAGCTGAACAATTTCAACTTTCTCCGGCAGATCCAGATCAACAGGATCATCACCATTAGGTATTACCAGTTCTTCTCGCGAATCGTAATCTGCCGAGACCTCAATGCTTGTCTCCGGCAATTGCTCCACCTCAGCGGCAATATTTCTTGACTGCTGCTCGGCCGGCAGGGGAGATGGCTTTGGAACAGCAACAGCCTGTGCCGCAAATTTCAGTTTGCTGACCGATGAGTCTGTGGGGGAATCTTTAAGCTGTTCAACTGCCTTGGTAATTTCAGAAAGATGCTCTTTCGTAGTTATTATTACCAACTTACCTTCTTTTTTATCGACAATTGCCTTGGTTGGTGCTCCATCGTCCGCTCCGCTGATAAGCGACCCTACAGAAATGGCAGGGCCGAGTTTTCGGCTCAATTCCTCATAGCCTGGAACTGAATCGGTTTTTTCCAATGCGATTTTTTTTATCACATATTCTTCTTTGGAATCGACCAGGCCCAGCACAGTCCCAGCCCTGATAAGTTCAAGAGCCCCACCGGTTACAGATATCGCCGTGCTGCCCGGTATCGGCAAAATGGTATCACCTATTCCAAGCTCAGACAGGTACCATTTGCCCCTTTGGGCTGATATATTGTTTAACGTAAATACTCGTGCGCGGACAGCACCCGTGCCCTCGGCATCATTGCTTCCCATGCAAAGCTGTATATTAGCCAACAACAAACAGACGCCCAGAGCAAACACTACCACCCTACAGCCGTCCTGTCGGTGTTTATGGCACCGTTTTAACGTCATTTTTCACTCCAAAACCCGCTTTTACATAACTTATGTCTATACACTTATCGGACAAATCCCTTGAAAATGGTTAAAAAAACACACTTTTTCACGCTTTTTTTCACAGCGTGCTACTGTTCTTGGGCGTTATTTGCATCCTTGGCAGTATTACTGTCGTCGGGGCTGTTGGTTTCTAGCGATTCCAAATCTTTTTCGAGTGAGCTTAATATATCACCCAACCCACCAAGACCATTAGCTTCATCAGTACTCAATCCCATCGATTTATTCTCTTTTTGCAGCTTTTTAAGCCATTCGACACTATCCCGCAGTTCTTCTTTCGACTGTTTTGGCGACACCTGCTTTGGTAATTCTTCCTTTTCGACTACTTCAATAAAACTTTTAACCGTTTTTTTGTTCGTAACGTTTCCTGATTCGTCTCTAAGCAGGGATATCTTCTTGGGCCGATCTGGTGCAAGTTCATAAGTCTTTCCTCCATCGCCAATTACAACATAACCATCAGCGATTTCCTTTATGACCAAATGCCCGACTTTACCTCCCTGTCTGACCCAGTGCCATCCTTTGCCCACCTCATTTATCAGCGCCCAGGAATTGGCAGAATTCAGCGGATAGAAACTTGTGCCAACTACCTCAAATTTTGCAGAAACTGTCGGTTTGGGCCTTCGAAAAGGGGCTGGAGCTTTATCAGAGCCCTTTTTCCTCTTTATTGGTTTTGCTGGCGGTGGATCTATTCTCAAAGCGAAAGCTTTTGCTTGGCGGACAAGTGCTGATTCCTGCGGCTGTTGGCTCTTTTCTACCGAGGAACCGGTCTGCAACTGCTTTGCCAGGCCGGGAGTTTTGAGAAAGGCTTCGATTTTTTCGTCTGCTGACAGCCCTGTTACAGCAATAAAAATAATAAAAACTATCGCTGCCAAAGAAGCAAAAATACCTGTTATTCTCAGTGTTTTTATCATGTAAACTCCGGTTTCAACCTTTTTAACAATGCCTACCACTACATACTTTGACATCGGAGACGCGGTTTGGTTCCCTCCAGTAATTTTTTTTGTTTATTTAGTTTTTCGGCACATAAACAGGCCAATCGCAGATCTAAAATCAATAGAGTAAAATAGCTGGTTGTCCCTGAAAAAGTCGATTTTGGGCATTTACGTAACTAATTGGACTTATCTATATTTCGGCGGCCACTTTATCGGGCAATTAAAAACGTAAATCTTTGCATAATCAAAGCTATCAAGCTTGAAAATGTTTGTCGTTATGTAAAATAGAGGATTTACTTGAAGTTAGCTTGAAAGAGGTCAAATGCACTTCATGATTTGCAATGACAAATTGGTTGACGGTTGAAGGGGAGGTAAAGCAGTCGGAGGGGTAAAGAATTGTGTATTGACAACCGGGTGTTTTTGGGAGATAATCATTGTGTGACCGGTTTTGATGATCGTCTATTTTGTTGCGATGGAGTGGATTATGACTTTTCAAAGGAATGTATGCGTTTCGTTGGCTATTTTGGTGCTGTTGTGCCAGGGCTGTGTTGAGCGGCAGCTTACCGTTAAAACTGAGCCTAGCGGGTCACTTGTCGTGTTGAATGATGAGGAAATCGGCGTCTCGCCGGTAACGATAAACTTCGAGTGGTACGGCGATTACAATGTAAGAATTAGCAAAAAAGGCTATCAAACGCTGCGGACGCATCGCAGTATTAAAAGGCCGATACGTGATAGATTTCCATTCGATTTGTTTGCTGATGTATTGTGGCCAAGGCGAATAGTGGACAAATACGAATGGACATTTCAACTTGAGCCTTATCAGGCGATCGATAGGAAAAAGCTGATCGATTCAGCCGTCAGCTTGAAAAAAGAAGCTTTGGCCGAATTGGCAGGGTCAGAATCCGGCAAAAAGGGGAAATAGGCGATCCAATCCCGCCTAAACAGCATGAAAGAGGTTATTTTAGCCTTTATTTATTAAGGTTTCGACAAGAAATGTCGAAAACCTATAGATTAACGAGTGTTTTTTTAAGTTGGCTTGACGGGAAAGGATACTATTGTGGCTGACTATGATACGTTGCAAAAAAAACGGAACGCCCTCGTTGGTGGCTTTGTAATTATTGGTTTTTGCGCATTTGTATGGATACTGTTCAGATTCGGGGAGTTGCCGCTGCTGGTGAGTCAATTCCGGTCATTTCAGATAACGGCGGACTTTCGCAGTGCGCCGGGGGTGCAGGACAACACGCCCGTCAAATATTGCGGATACCAGGTTGGTAGAGTAATGGAGGTGAAACCGCCTTTCCTGTATATAGAGCCGGAAACCGGACTGTCATATCACAAAGTCAGGATTGTTATTGCGATAGACAGAAGAGAAGATTTCTTCATACCATCCAATGTGGCGGTGAAAATCAAGCGGCGAAGTATGGGCAGCAGTTATATCGAACTACAACCCAGGCCGGGTGTGCCGATATTGCCTTTCGATACAAACCGTCCTGAGACCGTGCACCTTATCGAGGGTGTGCATCTTGAAGGTGAGCTTGGGGTTGGCAGCGAACTGGCTCCGGAACAGGTGCAGAAGATGTTGCCGGTACTTGTGGAAAACCTTACCAACCTTGCGGGTAACATTAACACAATTGTAGGTGATGCGGAAAATCAGGCTAACCTTAAACAGAGCCTGGCAAATACTGCTCAGCTTACAGCAAAAGCCAGTGAAACTCTGGATGTGCTTCAACAGAGAGTCGATGAAGTCGGCGAGGGGTTGGCTGAAACACTTGCAGAAGTACATTTGCTCCTGAACAAAATCACCAGCGGCGATGGTACAGCGGCAAAACTGCTTAATGATGCCGAGCTTTACGAGAACCTTCTCGACAGTAGCGAAGAACTTAAACTTGCATTGGAACAGTTGAAAGAATTTGCGACTGATACTAAAGACAAAGGTTTGAATATCAAAGATGGAATAAATATAAAATTATGGTAAATGGCAAACTTTGAGCTGTTTTGAAATTCATGCCCATGCGAAATAAACCACTGCGAGCGATTGCCGAATGGATTAGTATAGTCAATGACAGCGGAAGTGCCTTCTATGACAGATTGAACGAAATCTATGGTGATAACGAAGCGGCCAGGACCGAAGCGGCAAAAATGTGTCTGCGAACACTGGAAGAATTCTCTCGAATTTTTGGAGATGATCGGCCGGTAATGGTCATACGCTCAACGGGTCGAGTCAACCTTCTTGGTACCCACATAGATCATCGCGGTGGAGCGGTTAATTCTGTTGCCATCAAGCAGATATGGGCTGTTGTTCAGGGACGCGGTGATGATCGCGTGTTAGTCAAAAACATTGAGTCAGAGCAGTTTCAGGATGAGGAATTTTGTATAAGCCAGTGTCTGCCTAATGGAAAGAATATCCAGGACTGGGAGGCGTGGTGTTGCGACGAATTTGAAAAGCGACAGGGCAACAAGTCGATCACATGGTCGAATTATGTTCGTTCGGCGGTTCTTTATTTTCAGCACCTCAATACGGCAGATGACGGAACTTTCACTGCGCCGTTGCAGGGAATGAATATGATGTTTTACGGCAATGTTCCAAGGGCGGCCGGGCTCAGTTCATCATCTTCGATTGTTATGCTTGCCGCCGAGGCGGTAATGCAGCTTAATGGAATCGAGATGACACCTATCGAGGTGGTTGAGCATTGCGGTTATGCGGAATGGTATGTTGGTACTCGTGGCGGCTGCGGCGACCATGCTGCGATCAAGTTCGGCAGATTAAACAAAGTTAGCCATATCGAAGCTTTTCCGATGTCGGTTCAGAATGTTTTGTTCCCGTCCAATTACAAAATAGTGCTGGCCAACAGTTTGGTCGAAGCTAAGAAGCAGGCCGGTGCTCGAAATATTTTCAATAACCGTGTGGCGGCTTACGAGTTTGGGCTGATGATGATATGTAAAAACTTTCCACAATATGCAGTTAAGCTTGAGCATCTCCATGATGTTAATTGTGAAAACCTTGGCATTGATGAGGCTCAGATATATCGAATGATAAAATCACTGCCGATATCTGTGAATCGTTCTGATATTATGGGAATTCTCCCTGAGCAGCAGGAAGAGATCAATCATGTATTCAGGAGCCACGACGAACCCGAAGAGGGTTATAAGATCAGGCAGGTGTGTCTGTATGGAGTTGCTGAATGTGTTCGTTCAGGTATGGCAGTGGCGTCTCTGCAATCTGGCGATATGGAAACTTTTGGCCAATTGATAAGCAAATCTCATGACGGTGATCGTGTGACAAAGCTGGCCGATGGCAAACGGGTTCCTGTTGATAACTGTTATTTTGATGAAAGAATAGATTCTTTAATTGATGATCTGGAATCGGCTGTGCCTGAGAGAATTGAGCAGGCTCGGCTTTGGCGTCAAGGCGGAGGGTACAATGTCAGCATTCCAGAATTAGATATACTGGTCGATATTGCCCTGTCAACAGACGGCGTGATCGGGGCAGGCCTGGTTGGTGCAGGAATGGGCGGCAGCATTGCAATCATTGTAGAAAGTAAATGTGTGCAGCAACTCATTAATAACCTGGCAGAGCGATACCATCTGCCTCGAAAATTACCGATAAGGGCTCAGGTTGCCAGTCCAGTTTTCGGGCTTGGTACAATATGCCTGTAGAGGCCGGAATAGGTTTTACCATCGAATGTGTTTGCGTTCGAAACGGCTATATCTGTGGTAGTTTTTGTCCGCATACCCTTCTACAATAACGCTGCTGGAGAATACCCCATAGCGTCCGCGAGAATAACGGGAACCATAAGCGGGGCTGCGACCAATATCAATATCCGGCGTTTTTCCAGCGCGTATGCCTCGACCAATGCCCACGTGCATGAGGGATTCACCATACCCGTATCCAAATGAACGGCGACGGCCATAACCATAATAAGCACCGGGGCCGCGACCGATATCAATATCCGGTGTTTTTCCGGCACGTATGCCCCGGCCAATGCCCACGTGCATGAGCGATTCACTATAAGCCTGTGTTGGAAGAATTGATAGCGATGTCATCAAAGTTGCTGATATGAAAAATAATCTCTTTTTCATTTTTAGTCTCCTTTCACGCTCAACATATTGAATGTATCAACTATCGGTTTGGTACGAGCAGCATATATTCCTAATACCAAACCGTAACGATAATGTAAGGTTCGGTCTTCTTTCCTACCACCATACCTGTAACTGTATTTGTCCGTTTGATTATGACACCGGGGTTTTCGACTAACCAACCGTTGATTCGCTCATCAATAAACTCGATACTTCCGGCATGTAGTTTTGCACAGAAAGTCTTGGTACCCGTGATACGCTCGGAGGAGATAATTTTTTTCGCGTCCTTGCCAATGCTGGAAGTACCTAAATTAACAGGCGTGCGAGAAACTACGGTATCATCGAGGTTGCCACCATCGTCGAAAGGTATAGGCTTGTCATCAAAAGGGATAGAACCCTCATCAGAGTTGATTGGCTTGTTTGTTCCCCCACTTGAGCCGATTTTGCCACTGTTGAGGTCATCCATAAGCACGTCTCCGCTAAAAACCAAATTGTCTTAAAATTTACCGTTTAGACTCTCTGGACCGCTTCTTCGACCTCACGCCCTGATTGTATACGAGTTTTTTTTAAATCGCAACCATTATATTTGGGAAAAATGAACTTTTTTATATTCTGAATCGTACTTGATTACGGATTCATTTACTTTTCCTCCTTCTTCGAAATAAGGACGACAACTGGGTTGTCGTCCTTATTTTTTTCGCAAACTATCTCCAAATAAATTTGAAAGCAGCGGACGGTCAACTTTCATTCTATTATTCCTTTGTTAAAAGGTTAAAACAGTAACTTTTTCGGTAGAAGTTTTTTTGCTTAGGACTTTGGCTCCGGTTTTTGTAATCAAAATGTCGTCTTCAATCCTGATGCCAAACTTTCCGGGTAGATATACTCCAGGCTCAATAGTAATTACCTGACCCGGTTCGAGAGTGCTTTTTTTCGGAGCCCCCCCTGACACTATCGGGGCTTCGTGTACTTGTAGGCCCAGGCCGTGACCTGTGCCATGACCGTAAAGAGGTAGATTATATTTTTTTAGTACATTTTTTGCTGCAAGGTCAACGCTGTTTGGATCGGCTCCGGGCAGTACAGCTTCAATGGCGGTTTGTTGTGCGTGCCAGAGGGCTTTGTAAACTTTCGCATAAAATCTGCTGACTTTGCCGACAGCAAAGCATCTTGTTAAATCGCTGCGATAGCCTTTATGAGTTGCGCCGAAGTCAATCAAAATCGTATCGTTTTTTTTCAGCTTTCTTGAGCCGGGACGGTGATGTGGACGGGCGGCATTGGGACCGAATGCTACGATAGTCTCAAAACTGGGATATGAGCCGAGCCAGCGGATTTGCAAATCGAGTAGGGCGGCGAGTTGGTTTTCTGTCAGGTCGGGCTTGATATTATCAGTGATGTTTTCCAGTGCGGCCTGAGCGATTTTTGCTGCTATTCGAATCGCGGCAATTTCACCGGGGTCTTTGTACGTTCTGACGGATTCGACGAGGTTGTTCGTTTTTTTTACGGCAGGGGTGAGCAATTTTTTCAGTCTATCGAAAAGGGCTATCGTGATAGTGTTTTCGACTCCGACAGTTTCAATGGATTTTGAGCGGGATAATATTTTCTGAGCGGCCTGGGTGAGGGGGCCTTTGCGCTGGATGATCCTGCAAAGCTTTGGGCCAAAGGATTCTTTTTGGGCCTGGATGGTATATCTACTGTCGGTGATTAGGTAAACCTGTCGTGGTGTTATAATTGCCCAGCTGTCGTCGCCTGAAAAGGCTGTCAGGTATGTAACATTTACTGGGCTGGTAACTGTCAGTGCATCGATTTTTTGCAGGCTCATCGCGGAGCGGATTTTTTTTATGCGAGTTTTCAGCTGTTCCGGATTCATGATTAACCCTATTAGATAACGGCAATCCGGATGGAAATAAAGCTAAAAATATTCGATAGTTGTGGAATCGGCAAATTTTTATCGCTTGTCTGGAACGCCGATTGCCATTACAATACTCAGTTAATTGTCATTTTTTGAAAGCGGCTTATGTTACCTATTCGTACAAGTATTCGGCCAATTAAAACGCCTTATATGAACTATTCGCTGATCGTGGCCAATGTGGTTGTCTTTTTTATCACGTTCGGTAGTGACGGACTGTGGCCTTGGGCTCGGGTTTATATGCTCACGCCGGTACGACCCTTTTTGTGGCAGTTCGTAACCTACGCATTTCTGCATGGTAGTTTTATGCATATTGCTGGGAATATGTACTTTCTGTATATTTTCGGCAACAATGTCAATGACAGGCTTGGAAATCTGGGTTATCTGGTGTTTTATTTGGGCGGAGCGGTTTTCAGTGCGCTGGGACACATGCTGGCAGCGAGCCTGTTCGGGGGCGGCAGTGTGGCGGTTCCGGTGTTGGGGGCCAGCGGAGCGGTTGCTGCGGTAACCGGTGCCTATCTGGTACTGTTCCCGCGAACACTGATAACTATTGTTTACTGGTTCATTCTTATCGGGACGATGGATTTGCCGGCCATCTATCTGATATTGCTGAAAATGATATTTATTGATAACGTGATAGCACGTTCGGCTCCGAATGTTGCTTATGATGCGCATCTGGCAGGGTATGCCTTTGGTATCGCTTCAATGCTGCTTTTGCTGATCTGTCGGCTGTTGGAATCGAGCCAGTTCGATTTATGGACGATGATGCGTAGATGGAACGTTCGGCGACAGTATCGTGATATGGTCAATTCTGCCGGCGATTTGTTTACAGGCGGACAGCGAAAGCGAATTCGGGTTAAGCAAGTGAAGAAAACTCCGGCTCAGCAGGTCAAAGCGGAAGAAATAATGCAGATTCGCGGCCAGATTGCGACAAGGATCGGGCAGGGAAATCTTTCAGAGGCAGCGGAGCAGTATCTTGAGCTGATGCGGATTGATGACAGCCAGATTTTGGCCCGTCAAAATCTGTTGGATGTGGCGAATCAGCTTATGACAATGGGCAAATATGAAGCCTCGGCGGAGGCGTATGAGAAGTTTTTGAAGCATTATGAGAGTTATCAGCACGCCGAGCAGGTTCAACTGATGCTTGGTGTTCTCTATTCTCGTTATCTTAAAAAGATCCCCCAGGCCCTTGAATGTCTGACCGCTGCCAGAACTAAGCTCAGTGATCCCGGCCAGTTACAAATGTGTGAGGATGAAATCAAACGGCTTGACGGCGAAGTCGGGAATAAATAATTAGTTGACATCTTCTGCGAAACGGTGATAATAGCCGTTAGTTAAGTGAAAAAATGTAAATAGAAAGCTAAAGTTCAGGAGGAACAAAAATGAAGCTTTACTCTATTATATTTCTTGTGGCAGTTTCTTTTTTGGTGCCGTGCGGTGTGGCGCAAGGGGTACAGGGTGACGACAAGGCCCAACCGGTAATTGAAGTGCCTGAGGAGAATGAGGTTGTTTTTCCTTACATAGCTGAGATAGTCGGCAGCAACATCAATATTCGTTCCGGCTCAGGGCGTAATTACTACAGTTGCGGTAAGATAAGCGGGCCAGCTCAAATTGTTGTAGTCGATCAGAGCTATCGCTGGTCCCAGATATTGCCTCCTCCGGGTAGTTTTTCATGGATATTTAAGGATTATGTAAAGGTTGCCCCGGATGATTCGACAGTTGGTATTGTTACTGGCGACAATGTTCGTGTCTATGCAGGCTCTGATACGCGTGAGCCGATTCGCTCGGACAGCCTGCAGGTGAAACTTGGTAAGGGGCAGAAAGTTCGTATTCTTGGGCCTGTTGAGAATGACTACTACAAAATTTCCCCGCCGGAAGGTGCGACGCTGTGGGTGTATACAGAGTATGCGAAATTTGTTCGGCCTGCTGACGAAATTGAAATTAGCGTTTCGGCTAAGCGCAATATGCGGGAGCCTAAATCTATCGACCTTAAACCTGTTGTTGTTCCGACGAAACTGCCGCTGAAATCAGAAAAATTGGATGAGTATAAAAAACTTGCCAAGCAGGTTGAAGCTGAATCGGCAAAGCCTATCGATCAACAGGATTATACAGATGTGAAGAAAGCTTTGGTTCAGATGCGGGATGACCCGGCTGGGGAAAAAGCGAGTAAATATGCAAAGTATCTTATCAAGCGGATAGAACGTTGTGAGTTGGCCAAGCAGGCAGGTAGCGAGCTTGCCGAGCAGCAGGAGCAGTTGCAAAATGCTTTGGAGCAAATAGCCCGGGACAGACAGGAAAAATTAAAAAATATCAATGACGAGGGTGTTTACGCTGTTGTTGGGCGAATCAGTCTTTCGGCGGTATATGATGCTCAAGTCGAGTTGAAACGATATCTGATGACCGATTCAGATGGTGCTGTTATCTGTTATGCTCAAGCGGTAGGCGATGTTAAGGCGGAAGATTTTCTTGGTAAGAGAGTCGGTCTTATCGGGATGATTTCCCCTGATGCTAAGAGCAATCTGGCACTGGTTGAATTTGTCAAGGTTATCGAGTTGAAGGGCAAATAGGTCGGGGCTATAACAGGACCTTGTCCATCATTCTTGGGAACGCGATGCACTGGCGGATGTGTTTTTCGCCGGTGATCCATGCGACGGTTCTTTCGACGCCAAGACCAAATCCTCCGTGCGGTACTGAGCCGTATTTCCGCAGGTCAAGATACCATTGGTAGTTTTCGATTTCATATCCTTTGTCTTTAACTTTTTGCAGCAATCTTTCGTAGTCGTCTTCTCTAACGGAGCCGCCGATTATTTCGCCAAAGCCTGCCGGGGCGAGGGTGTCGAAATTTTCTACGACTTTCTCGTTGTCGCGGTCCGCTTTCATATAAAACGCCTTGGCCTCTTTTGGATAGTGCGTAACAAAGATGGGCTTGTCATGCATCTGGCTGATTATTGTCTCGTCGGAGCCGCCGAGGTCTTTGCCCCAGGTAAATTCGGAGGCGAGTTTTGCGTGTTTCGGATTGTTTTCGATTTTTGTGTCGAGTTCAGTTAATTCGGCTCGTATGTCTATAATCTCGGCGGTGAGCTTGTCTTTTTTCCATTGTTTTATGCCGCCGGAAATTTCTTTTTCCTTGCTTTCAATTTCACCCTGGAGTTGTTGTCTTTGCTCTTTGAATTCAGCTAACTGGCCGTCGAGGAATTTTTTTGTTCTTTCGCTGGTGAGGATTTCCACCGCTTCGGTGTAGGTGAGTCTGTAAAAGGGCGGCTCAATTTTTTCGAGTGTTTCAATATCGGCGCCGAGCGTTTCCAGTTGGGCACGGTTGTTTGCAAGTACCTGTTTTATGATGAAAGTTACGAAATTTTCGGCCAACTCCAGCAGGCCAGGCAGGTCTATGAAAGCGACCTCAGGCTCGACCATCCAGAACTCGGTGAGGTGTCGGCGGGTTTTGCTTTTTTCGGCGCGGAAAGTTGGGCCGAAACAGTAGACCTTGCCGAAACTCATCGCTGCTGATTCGAGGTGCAATTGGCCGGTCTGGGTCAGGTGAATCGGTTCGCCGAAATAGTCAACCTCGAAAAGACTGTCGGCTTCTTCCCCTGCTATGGCCGTAAAGATTGGCGTGTCGATGAGTGTGAAGCCGTTGTCGTTGAAAAATCTTCTTATCGCGTCGATGACGGTATGGCGGATTTTGCCGATGCACCACGGCCTCTGGCTGCGGAGGTGCAGGTGGCGGTTTTTCTGCAGGAAGTCGATGCCGTGCGCCTTTGGCGTGATCGGA
The DNA here is from genome assembly GCA_964581585.1 of uncultured Planctomycetaceae bacterium. Lineage (GTDB taxonomy): Bacteria > Planctomycetota > Phycisphaerae > Sedimentisphaerales > UBA12454 > CAZOPG01. Next base: position 12,005 of record CAZOPG010000022.1, read on the forward strand.
TAATCAGGCGAGTCGCCGAGAATTTTAGCGCCGGTAACAGCCAACTCGCATCCGCCAACGCTTCGCTCGTCCGGCCGGACCGTGCCTGTTAGCGTCAGTGACGATTCTGTACCGAGCCGTTTCAGGCATTCGAAAAGTTCCTCGTCAATCTTGCCCTTTTCGACGATGCACTGGCACAGACCCGTGCCGTCACGGATAATAAGGAAAAGTACCTTGCCGCTGCTTCGGCCGCGATACAACCAGCCGGCAAGCGTAACTTCACTGTTGTGGTTGTTTTTTAGTTGGCTGATTTGTGTGATTTTATCGAACATTCCAATTAGACCCGAATTTTAACTACGACTTTATGTACTTCCGCCGCCCCGTCAAGTTGACAACATGGCATATGCGCATCAGCAGGATAAAAAACACAGAACATCCCGCCAACTAATTTCAGATGAGTGATTTTATTGTTTTTTTTATAGAATGCCGCATCGGCCTCTTTATCATAAGGCGTATCTACTTCAAGCCAAGCCGTTGGTGCATAGCCTATCATTTCTTTTCCGGAAACGACATACTGAACGTCGATATATTTCTGATGCGATTCAACCATAGCCTGTTCGATCGGCTTTGTAGTATATCGTTGAATGAGATAGAAAAGATTTTCGCCGTCGATTTCGTATCGCCCGTCAGGTTTATGAGCGAGTCTGAGCAATATGTTGTTAAGAATCTT
>CAZOPG010000023.1:0-12533 GCA_964581585.1 uncultured Planctomycetaceae bacterium
ATGTTTATGGATTTAGATTTTTTATTGAAAACAATAACTAAGACTGCTCGAGATATGTGGGATCGAGGCTGGGCCGAGGCTAATGGCGGGAATATCAGCTTGCGGTTAAATCCAGAGCAGGTTGAAGCTGTTAATCATTTTAGTCCCAAAGGTGATTGGATTGATTTGCCGGAATCTATCCCTGCTTTGGCGGGTGAGCGTTTCCTGGTAACTGGAACAGGGAGTTTTCTGCGTAATATTGAATTGGTTCCTGAACGAAATCTCGGTTTAATTGAGCTGGATGAGGCTGGGAAACACTATCGAATTATTTGGGGGTACGAACCTGCCGGCTCACCAACCTCAGAGTTGCCGGCCCACTTGCTGTCTCACGCTGTGATTAAGGAGGCAACGAACAATCGCGACCATGCCGTGATTCACACCCATGCCCCCAACCTTATCGCTCTGACTTATGCAATAGATAATTTATCGACAGCTTCACTCAGTCATCTTTTATGGAAAATGCATGCAGAGTGTGTTGTTGTATTTCCACAAGGTGTTCAATTTATTCCCTGGATGATGGCGGGTAGTTTGGAACTGGGCATAAAAACGGCAGAATCATTAAATTGCTGTCCATTGGCCGTGTGGGAACATCATGGAATTGTAGGGACGGGGCGGAATCTTGATGAGGCATTTGGGCGGATTTATGTAGCTGAAAAAGCAGCTGAGATATATATCAAGACAATGGCTGCTGGAGGTATAAAAAAGTGTCTCAGTGATGAACAAATATACCGGATTGCAAAAAATTTCAACTGTGATATCGACACAACATTTTTGGAAGTAGAGGCGGACTCGATTATATAGTAGAGGTTTAAAGATATTTCTGATAGGTACCCAGTACCCCATAGCCATCTATAACCTAATAAGGAATTCTTGACTTTTTGTGGTGTCTGGGGTACATTGCTGGTTTGAAAATATAAGTATTTTTTTTGTGCAGGAAAAGCGAAAAATCATGGAAGAAGTCAATCAGGCTGAAAAATTTGAAGGTATACGAATTCTCGATGAAATGAAGAATTCGTATATGAATTATGCGATGAGTGTTATCGTCAGCCGAGCGTTGCCGGATGTTCGGGACGGACTTAAGCCTTCCCAGCGGCGAATAATGGTTGCGATGAATGACCTCAATCTTGGGCCGAGAAGCAAGCATCGTAAATGTGCCAAAATTGTCGGTGATACGGGCGGTAATTATCACCCTCACGGCGATCAGGCAACTTATGGCACGCTTGTTCGGCTGGGGCAGAGTTGGAATATGCGATATACGCTGGTCAATCCACAGGGTAATTTCGGCAGTGTTGATGCGGACCCGCCGGCAGCGATGCGTTATACCGAGGCCAGAATGACGGCACCGGCGATGGAGATGTTAGAGGATTTGAATCGGGATACTGTCGATTTTGTTCCCAACTATGACGAGACTCGCAATGAGCCTACAGTTCTTCCGAGCAAATTTCCAAGTCTGCTGGTCAACGGTAGTACGGGAATCGCAGTTGGAATGGCTACCAACCTTGCACCGCATAATGTTGGCGAAATATGCGAGGCGTTGCTGCTGGTGATTAATGACCCCGACTGTGGGTTCAAGGACATTATGGAAGTTCTGCCTGGGCCTGACTTTCCGGGTGGCGGGATAATCTGCGGCCGAAAAGGTATTCGCGATGCCTATACTACTGGCAAGGGACATCTGAGGGTTCGCGGTAAGTTCAATATCGAGGAAAATAAAAAGGGTAAACAAAGCATCATTATCACTGAAATTCCCTATATGGTTGTCAAGACCAATATTGTTGCTAAAGTCGCTGAGAATGTGCATAACGGCAATCTGCCCGAAGTGTCGGATGTTCGCGATGAGTCCGATCGTAAGGGTATGCGAATTGTAGTGGAGCTTAAGAAAGATATTGACGATCGCATTGTGCTGAACAAGCTGTACCGCTATACGCAGTTACAGACGACCTTTGCGATTGCTAATGTGGCCCTTGTTAAGAATCGGCCTGAGACGCTGAATATCAAGCAGATGCTTTCGCTGTTTATCGAGCATCGCAAGGAGGTTATTCGCAGGCGAAGCAGGTTCCTGTTGAAAAGGTGTAGGAACCGTGCACATATTCTTGAAGGGCTTATAATGGCGGTCAGCGATATCGATGAGATCATCGAGTTGATCAAGAGTTCGCCTGATGCGCCGACTGCGAAACTTAACCTTATGGAAAAAGCTTTGCGGATGGCTGAGTCCGATACGTTGAGAAATCTTCTGCCGGAGTCATTTATCACAGAGCGAACCAGTGAAGATCAGTTTCTTACCGGGCCGCAGGCTGATGCTATTTTGAATATGCAGCTGCACCGGTTGACCGGGCTGGAAATCGAAAAGCTGGCGAAAGAATATTCGCTTCTCATTGATGAAATTGAAGGGTACGAGGCGATATTGGCAAATGAACAGCTTGTACTTGACATAATCAGGGAAGATATCTATGAGCTGAAAGAGAAGTATGGTGATAAGAGACGCACAGTTATAGCCGAGGCGGCTGAAGACCTTGAAATGGAAGATCTGATAGCTGAGGAAGAGGTTATTGTTACCATCAGCCACGCAGGGTATATAAAAAGGGTGCCGATAGATACCTATCGCAAACAGGGAAGAGGCGGCAGAGGCATTATCGGCTCGGATACCAAAGAGGGTGATTTCATCGCAAAACTGTTCGTTGCCTCGACGCATGATTATCTGCTGATATTTACCAATCGCGGAAAATGCTACTGGCTGAAAGTCTATAGTGTTCCGAAACTTTCGCGGCAGAGTAAGGGAAGATCGATCGTTAATCTTTTGAATTTGGGTGAGCAGAAGATTACTTCTATATTAAACGTTCGTGATTTTGACGATAGACAACTGCTTATGGCAACAATGAACGGGTTGGTAAAGAAAACTGCGCTTAGCGCTTACGGTAACCCGCGTTCCAATGGTCTTATTGCTATCAAGCTTGATCCAAATGATGATCTCATCGGCGTGGCTGTTACGTCGGGTCAGGACCAGATAATTCTTGGTACGCATAGCGGAATGGCAATAAGATTTAATGAGACACAGGCAAGGTCGATGGGTCGCGTATCACGCGGAGTAATTGGAATCAAACTGCGTAAGAGTGATAAAGTTGTTGATATGGTTGTGGCTAAGGAAGGTGCAACCTTGCTGACTATCTGTGAAAACGGCCATGGCAAGCGAACTGACCTTGACGATTACCGTTTGCAGAGCAGGGGTGGGATCGGACTTATCAATATCAAAGCGACCGAGCGTAATGGCAAGGTTGTGGCCCTCAAGGCGGTAGGCGATAAAGATGAACTTATGATGATATCGGCGGCGGGCATTATTATCCGTACCGGGCTGGAACAGGTTCGCAGTATCGGCAGAAATACGCAGGGTGTGCGAATGATCAAGCTGGATTCCGGCGATAAACTCGTTGCCGTCGAGACCTTCGCCATGATCGAAGAAGAAGGCGAACAGGCAGATGGCGACTAAAACGAAATCAGATGTTAAACCGATATATGTCATCAATGGCAAAGATGAATTTCTCGTCGATGGCGAGTACGTCAAGCTGCTCGATAAATTGATTGAGCCGGAGCAACGTCCCATGGGGCTGTGGCAGGTGGATGCCGATAAGGCAGATGTTATTGAGATTCTCGATGAACTGCGAACACTGCCTTTTCTGGCGGATCACAGAGTTGTAGTGATAAAAGACGCTGACGATTTTATCAGCGAAAACCGCGAAGTGCTTGAAAGATATTTTGATAAGCCATGTCCCAGCGGTGTTCTTGTGATGACGGTGGGCAGTTGGAGGAGTAATACGAAGCTGGCGAAAAAACTTGTCAAGGTCGGTCAGCTTATCAGCGTTGGTGAGATCAAGCCTTGGCAGATGGCGGCGTTTATTAGTAAATACGCCAAAGAGAGGTACAACACAACACTTACGGCGGCGACGGCGAATCTGCTGGTTGAGTTTGCAGGCGATGAGCCGGGCAGACTTTGCAGTGAAGTCGATAAGCTGGTGGTTTATACTGATAAGGCGGCGACAATTTCTGCCAAGGATGTCGAATTGCTTATTGGGCAGAATAGAATGTTCAACGCGTTCAGCGTTATTGACGCGATGACGGCGGGAAATATGGGGGCTGCGACGTTGAGATTACGCAAAATGTTTGAGGCGGACAGGAACACAGCCTTTACTGTTGTTGGAGCGTTTGCATATCATTTCAGAAAAATGTTCAATGCTAAAGTTCTTCTCGACAAGGGTGTTCGGCAGGATCAGGTCGCCAGGCAATTGGGGATATGGTTTAATAAGGAAGCTTTTTTCGGCCAGCTTAGAAAAACAACGCTCGAAAAGACCGGGCGGATACTTCAGGAGCTTGGGCAGATCGACTATTCAATAAAGACCGGCCGAGCTACCGCCGAGGGCGCGATGGAGCAGTTGGTACTGAAATCGATGACCCAATGATTAGTGACCCACCGAATGAATCGGTGGGCTAAATGTAGGTATTGAAGAACCCTGGCAAATTATCCCATATAAAAGAGGGCAAGTTGTTAAGGCTAAATTGGGTCTGGAATGGAGTGTAAGTTTCTGTTGCAAAGCTGGGCGGAGTTGTTATAATGTCGCGTTTGGGAATGTTTGACTTATAATTAGTGCTGAATGTTTGGAAAGGATCGTGTTTATGGTTGCTATAAGTGAATCTGGAATCGAGCTTTTTGGTAAGGAACTGCCGAGTCTTGAAGATATTTATAAACTGGCATCGCTGGTTCATTCCAGCGAAATCAATAAAATCGCATTTGCCGAACAGGCAGAAAGCTCGGCAAATTCTTTAGCTTCCGGGATAGCGTTTTCGATCCTGGGCTGCCATGTCAAGGCTGTTGAGAATCTTGCCAAGGCAAAGGACTGTAATGAGAAATATATCTTTCTTGCCGATTCTCTCAGACGCACCGGCAGATTCGAGGAAGCACTAAAAAATCTTGATAAAGCCGCTTCCGGTGGAGCCGATTCGCTGTCTATTAATCTCGAAAAAACAAACGTTTTTCGTGTTGCCAGGCAGTCTGAAAAAGCTTTGAAACAACTCAAGGCGTGTTCGAATTTTGAAAAGGTCAGCGCACAATATCATTATGTGTTGGCTCGATGTCAGGAATCGGATGGGTTGTATGACGAAGCTATTGAGAACTACAAGACTGCGATAGAAATTAAGCCGAACCATTACAAAGCTCTTTTTCATCTGGCTTATTCCTGTGATTTGCGAGGTGATGAAGAAGCCGCTATCGATTATTATAAGCAACTGATAGCGGAAAATCCCTGCTATGTCAGCGCCCTTTTGAATCTTGCGGTGTTGTATGAAGATGCGGGCAAATATGACAAGGCAAGTAAATGTGTCGATCAGGTGCTGAAGTATCATCCTAATCACGCCAGGGCTATATTGTTCGAGAAAGATATCAATAGTTCAAAAACAATGCTGTACGACGAGGAATTTGAAAAGAACAAAAGCAGAAGATACCAGATACTTGAGATTCCTATATCTGATTTTGAACTTTCGGTTAGAAGTAGAAACTGTTTGAAAAAGATGAACATCTTTACTGTGGGTGATCTGCTGAATATTACCGAGGCGGAACTTTTGTCTTATAAGAATTTTGGTGAGACATCACTGGTAGAGATCAAGCAGATACTCGGCTCAAAAGGTCTGAGTCTTGGGATGGCTATTGAAGAGAAGCCGAACCAAGACATGTTCGATTCTGGAGAAAGTATCGATGATGAGTTGTTTAACAGAAACCTTGAAGAACTCCAGTTGTCTGTTAGGGCACGAAAATGTCTGTTAGGTCTCGATATCAAAACGACAGGGGACTTGGTCAGCAAAACAGAAGCTGAGCTACTGGGATGTAAGAACTTCGGAATGACCAGTCTTGTGGAAGTCAGAAAAGTTTTGGATGAAATGGGGCTTCGGCTTCGACAACTCGATTGAGACAATAATCCCTGGCGATCATGAAATATACCCGGATGCTGATTTTTGTATTGGCCGGTGTTTTTCTTGGTGGCTGCCCGCAGGGCGATAACGCTGTGGAGGCTGCCCGGAAAGATGTCGATGGGCCATTTCACGTAAGAGTTTTACTCTTCGATAAAATAAGTGATTGTACGCTTGCTGTCGATAAAGGCGGTTTTGAATTAATCAGCTCTGGGGGATTCGATGTTGTTGGCTTCAAAAAAACGACCAAACCTGTGAAAATAACAATAGCCAATGGTGAATGGAAATTGGCAGGGGAGAAATTTTCTTCTGAAAATATTATCATAAGACCAATCAAGACCGGCTTTTTTAGTTTGAATGGCGACTGTTTTCGCGGTAGTCTGCACCTTCTGGCTGAGCCGGATGGCAAATCATTTAAGGCGATAAATTTCCTTCCGATGGAGGCCTATCTCAATGGCGTTATCAGTGCAGAGATGCCTTACTATTGGGAGCAGCAGGCTTTGCAGGCGCAGGCGATCGCGGCGAGGACGTATTGTTGGTTTATAAAAAATTCGTTCGGCCCTAATCGTGAATGGGATGTTCGGAGGACACAGGCCAGCCAGGTATATAAAGGTGTTATCGCCGAGACCACACGAACCAGGGAGGCGGTGGCTAAAACCGCTGGGAAAATTTTGGTGTGTAGGCACGAAGATAGTTCAATAAAACCGTTTCCAACTTACTACAGCTCAACGTGCGGCGGGCATACTGAAAACAGCAAAAATGTGTTCGGCGATTCCTATGCCGCACTGCGGGGAGTTGATTGTCCGTATTGCCAGGACTCGGTCAGGTCGAGCCTGCTGTTCTGGCCGATGGCTCAATTCGATAAAAAAACGGTTACCAAGCGGATATTCAAAAAATATCCAAAGCTAAAAGAACTCAAGAGTATCAAAAAAATCATTGTAAGCAAAGAAACTGATTATGGCAAATTCAAGCGTATCGTTACGGTCAAGCTTGTCGGCTCAGATGGGAAAGAGGGATTTTTGCGCGGCGAAGATTTGCGTCTTACCATAGATCCGGGGGGGAGTAAAATTAAAAGTGCCGCTTGTAGAATCATACTGCTCGATGACAAATGGACTTTTATAGCGGGCAGAGGCTACGGACATGGGGTCGGGATGTGCCAGTACGGTGCGCTGGCGATGGCGAGAAAAGGTAAATCAGCCAAACAGATTCTCCGGTACTACTATCCCAGCTCAAAAATAAGAAAACTTTATTAAATTCGGCGCAAAAAGTCGTAGCCCACGGTTCAGTCCCCGCATTGGTGGGGGTAAAACGGGGTTTCTGTGTTTTGCGATGTTTTTTTATATTGCAATAGCAGGAACAAACCTATACAATTCCATGGTTTGACTGCAACTAGATTTTATAATCATATCTGGACTGTTTGAAATGACTTTGGACGTTTTTTTCTACAGGGAAAATTAGAATGAAGCTAATAAATTTGTTGAAAAAAGAATGTATTGTTCCGGCCTTACAATTGAAGGATAAGCTTGAAGTACTATTAAAAATTGTTGAAATTGCCCAAAAAAGTGTCATTTTGAAAGATGTCAGCAAAGAAGAAATTCTTGATGGCTTAAAGAAGCGGGAAGCTCTTGGTTCGACCGGTTTTGGTAAAGGGATCGCTATTCCTCATTGTCGGATTAAATCGGTTTCGGAATTTGTTGTGGGCATGGTAACTGTTCCGGACGGTGTGGATTTTGAGGCTCTTGACGGCGAGCCGGTAAAACTTTTCGTTTTCATTATCGCTCCTGACAATAAATCAAACGCACATGTAAGGCTGCTTTCAGCGATTTCACGTGCACTCATTACCCCCGGAGCAGTAGAGGAGGTGTTGAAGGGCAAAACTGGTGAAGCTGTGTATGAAAGTTTTATTCGGCACACGGTTGACCAGATAGAAATAAATGGTCAGACGAAAAAAAATCTGCTCCAAATAATAGTTCAGGATGAAGAAATTTTTCGCCAAATTATTGAGGTTCTAGCAGTTACGATAGCGGATTCGATGGTTTTTATCGATGCGGAAAACTCCGAGGCCTACCTGGCCAATATACCGCTTTTTGCAGGCTTATGGGGCAATGACGCCAGAAGGTTTAGCAGAATTATTGTTGCTGTCGTAAACGAAGGATTGACGAACGAGACGATACGGAGCATTGAAACAGTAAGTGGTGATTTAAGCAAGAAGCCTGGCGTGTTAGTTACGGTTCAACCACTTTCTTTTGCGGTGGGTTCTCTGGAGGTAAATCTGTAACTGAATACTTTTAGCAGTTCAGGTGAAAATTATAATGTTATTCGACATTTCTTTTCTGCATATATCGCTATTGACCGCTGTTGGGGCGGTAACCATAATAGGCTTCTATTCCGGCTCCCTTGCTCGACTGGTGCGTTTGCCTTCTTTGATAGGTTATATGCTGCTCGGTGTACTTCTTGGGCCGTCAGTTTTTAACCTGTTGACTGAACCGATGATGGTGAATTTATCTTTTATCACCAGTATAGCTCTTGGTCTGGTGGCTTTCAGTATCGGAACTGAATTAAGTATTGCTTCGTTAAGACGGCTTGGGCCGGGAATAATTTCAATAATTCTTGCAGAATCTTTCGGTGCTTTTCTGGTCGTTGGTTTGTGTATATATCTGCTGACCAGGAATCTGCCATTATCATTGATTTTTGCGGCGATGGCTCCTGCCAGTGCACCGGCTGGAACTGTCGCGGTTATTCATGAATATAAGGCCAAAGGCAGTTTAACCAAAGCATTGTATGCGGTCGTTGGTTTTGACGACGGTCTGGCTATTTTAATATTCGCTTTTGCGGCAGCTATCGCGAAATATCTTATTATTGGTACCGCTGGTGAACAGGATGGGAATATTTTTGCTGCAATGGCAGGACCTGCAAAAGAAATTGGCCTTAGTCTGCTGGTCGGCGGCATAATGGGCTTTGTGTTTTCTTTTCTGGTTAAACGGCTTCGCTCCAGCCGAGATATTTTTATAGTTATATTCGGCATAATTACAATAACCTGCGGTTTGTCAAATCGCTGGCATCTGTCGCTGATTATGACGAATATGGTTATAGGCTTTGTTCTGGCCAATACATCAAGAACTATGCAGGTTCATCACATAAGCAAGCCTTTGAATGAGTTTATGCCGTTGATATTTGTTTTATTTTTCGCTCTTGCCGGTGCACATCTTGAAATTGGAGTTTTACCCAGTCTTGGCCTTGTCGGTGTGGTTTATATTTTTGCTCGCTCTGCAGGGCTGATAGGCGGAGCACGTTTGGGGGCTATGATCGGCAATGTTGAAGAAAAGATTAAAAAATATATTGGATTTGGGATTCTTTCGCAAGCTGGTGTAGCAATAGGTTTGTCATTGATAATGAAGCATGAACTTGATATTATCAACGTAAAATACAATTTGCCTGGTGCTTCAGAAATAGGAGCTGCTGTTTTGACCACAGTTACAGCCACTTGTATTTTTTTTGAAATCATAGGCCCGATTTGTACGAAAATAGTTTTGAAAAAGGCTGGCGAGATTCCTGATGACAAAGGTTTAAAGCCAACAGATGACATACTATAAAGGTGATGTATCGTATGTTTTTTGACGATTTGTTAAAATTAGATATTCATCATTTAGATATCCTGCTGGTTATCGGGTTGGCAGTATTTTTGGGGACGGTTGGCGCGAAGATTTTTCAAAAGCTGCATATTCCTCAGATAATAGGTTATGTTACCATCGGTATCCTGCTTGGGCCGGTTTTGGGGGTTATCAGTCCTGAGGCGGTAGAATCTTTTAATCCTTTTAACTTTTTTGCACTTGGAATAATCGGTTTTTTGATTGGCGGAGAACTTAAGGGTAATATTTTTCTGAAGTTCGGCAAACAGATTTTTTATATACTTCTTTTTGAGGGGCTGACAGCTTTTATTCTGGTTTCTGTGCTTTGCTCGGCGATATTGTTGTTCTTTTTTAACTGGCAGACTTCCGTTGCAGCGGGGATTATCTTTGGGGCCATTTGTTCAGCTACAGACCCGGCCTCTACCATCGCGGTTCTGTGGGAATATAAAACTCGTGGGTCAATTACAACAATGCTGAAAACTATAGTTGCCCTTGACGATGCGCTGGCGATGATGCTCTATATAATAGGTATCAGCGTTGCTGGGGTTTTGATAGGGCAGAGCTTAGAGACACGCTTTTCGTTGGTGCTGGCTGGGGCTGTGTACGAAACGTTAGGGTCCATCCTGCTGGGGGTGGGAATGGGCTATCTGCTTCGCTGGATCATACGTCAGTTGAGGGATAATGAAAAAATTCTGGTTTTCACAATCAGTACAATCATTTTGAATATTGGAATAGCCTCGAGTATTCATCTCGATGTAATCCTTTCTTCGATGGCGTTTGGTGTAACTTTGATAAACATAGCTCCGCGACGAAGCCCATTGAGTTTTGAGTTGATAAGCAAATTTTCTCCGCCGATCTATGTGCTTTTCTTTGTTATAATCGGTGCCAGATTTAGTTTTAGCGGACTTAGCGGGCAGGTGGGCTTTTTGGCGGCGGCGTATATAATCGGAAGTATCATTGGCAAAGCTTTGGGGGCCTACTGCGGGGCGGTTTATTCGAAAGCTGATGGAAACGTGCGAAAATATCTTGGGTTCTGTTTATATCAGCAGGGCACTATCGCAATCGCACTTCTGATGATGGCAAGTACCCGTTTTGAAGGTCAGCTAAGGGATACGATGCTGTCGGTTATTATTATAGGTGTATTTGTTTTTCAACTGATTGGGCCTGTTTTTGTCAGGCATGGCGTTAAAAAGGCCGGCGAAATTGGGATGGGACTAACAGAAGAGGACCTGATAAAAAGTTATACTGTTAGCGATGTTATGGACTCAGAGCCGTCAGTGATAAGAGAGAATATGCCTTTGCCGCAGATTTTGAATACGTTTAGTCAGAATGACAGCTTGTACTATCCAGTTGTGAATGCTTCTTCCAAGCTTCAGGGGATTATAACGATCGCGGGGGTAAAAGATACGTTTGCGTATCAGCAGGTTGCGGACTGGCTGTTGGCTTGCGATGTTGCTCAGCCGGTTCTTGACAAAACTAGCGCTGGGACGGAACTGTTTGATGCGATTGAAAAAATGAGGAAGTTCGAGCTTGAGTATATGCCGGTAGTTTCTGATGAAGATGATGAGCTTGTGGGGCTGCTCGATCTGCGGCTTGTTAATAAGAAGATCAGTGCGGAAATACTTCGAAGAGAAAAGGCTTCCGAAATCTAAAGACAGTTTTTTATTATTTCTACTATGTTATTGTGAACAGTTTTTATGTCCGCTGTTGCGTCAACGACTTCGATTTTATCATTCATGCCGGCGAGTTTCAGAAAACCATCCCTTACTTTTTGATGATAATCATCTCCTTTTTGTTCCATTCTGTCAGGTGTTTCTCTGAGCCGGGCGGTGCTGGCTTTCAAATCCACGTCAAGAATTATTGTTATGTCAGGCCATAACCGGTCGAGACAGTGTTGGGCGAGGTCGATCACTTTTTCTATTCCGATGCCGCCGGCATAGCCCTGATATGCACAGGTGCTTGAAAGCCATCTGTCCAGCAGAATACACTTTTGCTGGTTTAGGGCCGGTAGAATTCTTTCTGTCCAGAGCTGGGCACGCGCAGCCATATAAAGCAGAAGTTCCGTTGGCGTGTCCATCGCCTCATTGGCAGGGTCGAGCAGGATATGACGAATGGCTTCGCCTATGACTGTTGTGCCGGGATCGCGGAAGTTTACAACTTCAATTCTCTGTGCGGTAATCCAGTCAGTGAGCAGATTCGTCTGCGTACTCTTGCCGCAGCCATCAGGGCCGTCCAATACTATGAATTTGCCTTGTAGATTGTTTTTCATTTTGATAACTCGAAGTTTTTTGTTCCTACAATCTGTTCGATTTTTTTGCAGAATTCTACGTCTGGATTTACGCTAAGTGATTTGTTAGCGGCAGTTGAGATTTTCATTCCCTTGGCGGTTGTTACAGTAACGTAAACCCTGCTCTTGCCCTTGTGTTTCTGGCAGATGGTTTTGATACTGGCGATCTTTTCTTTGGTAATCTCTGCGTCGTTTAGCCTGATTCTTACGTTGGTTGCCAGTTTTTCGCTCGCATCATCTATTGAAATAAGCTCTTCGCAGATAATTTGCGGCATCTCTCTTGTATGATCGGCCTTGCCTACTACAAATAGAATTCTATCAACTTCAAGCAGATGGCCGAACTTGGCGAAAGTATCGGACCACATAACCACCTCGCAATTTCCCTGCAAATCTTCCAGTGTGAACACGGCCATTTTAGAGCCGGCATTTCTGCCGTTTTTCGTGATAATGCTTCGTACCTTTATGATCATTCCTCCGACAACAACTGCCCGCTTGTCAGGGCCATCGGCCAGTAGGGAACAGTTTGTATTGGAATAAGCACCGATCCTGTCGGCTTGTTTGCTCAGTGGGTTGCTTGTTACATAAAAGCCGAGCACCTCTTTTTCGTATGTGAGCATCTGCATCTCTGA
>CAZOPG010000024.1:0-12049 GCA_964581585.1 uncultured Planctomycetaceae bacterium
CCGAACCGTGCTGAGGCTGGGATGGCTATCGGGTTTGAAATAAAGACTGCCGCCGATGCCGCAAAAGCCGCTGAGCAATTAGCTGGCCAGCTTGGGCTCGAAGTCGTTGCGATAACGCTCGATAAGGAGGGGATATATCTCAAAACAAATGACATAGCTGAAGTAATTCCGACCGTACCCAGAGAGGTTTATGATGTATCGGGTGCCGGTGATATGATCCTGGCAACGCTTGCTGTAACCACTGCCGCTGGGTATGATTATCGAATGGGAGCTGAGGTCGCCAACCTTGCTGCCGGAATACAGGTTGGAAAAACCGGCGCTGTCTCTGTTACCGTTGATGAAATTGTCAGCGAGATCATTAGTCAGCAGTTTGGTAAAAGCGGGAAGATCCGTACGGTCGAAATGCTTTTGCCGGAGTTGAACTGGCACCGTCACCAGGGACGCGTTATTGTTTTCACTAACGGATGTTTCGACATCCTGCACAGGGGGCATATCGAATATCTGACCTTCTGCAAAAAACAGGGTGATATTCTTGTGCTCTGCCTCAATAGCGACAGTTCAGTCAGAACCATTAAGGGCCCTGAAAGGCCGGTCAACAATCAACACGACAGGGCCGCCGTGCTTGCCGGGCTGGAATGCATAGATTATATTACGATATTCGATGAGCCTGACCCGCTTGAGCTGATAAAAAAAGTCCAGCCTAATATACTCGTCAAAGGCGCTGACTGGGCAGACAAGGGAGTTATCGGAAGAGAATTTGTCGAAGAATGTGGTGGCAAAGTTGTCTTGGCACCATTGGTGGATGGCAAAAGTTCTACGGGGACTATAGAAAAAATAAAATCTCTAATAAAGAAAGCAATCAAATGAAGGAACAAATAGCCCGGACAATAGCACTGCACAAAGAGATGCTGGCCAATATTGAAGAAACTGGGATAGAGGTGATTGCCAAATGTGCACAAATTATTATAGACTCCATTAACGCGGGTGGAACGGTTTATATATGTGGTAATGGCGGCTCTGCTGCTGATGCTCAGCATATTGCCGGCGAATTTATTGGAAGATTTCTCAGGGAACGCAGGGCATTGCCGGCTGTAGCCCTTTCGACAGATACATCCGTGATAACTGCAATAGGCAACGACTACAGCTTTGACGATATTTTTGTACGTCAGGTTGAGGCACTGCTGAAACCGGCTGATTGTCTCTGGGCGATTTCAACAAGCGGCAATTCGGCAAACGTTGTTGCCGCGGCCAAACTTGCGAAAAAAAGAAACGCGAAAATAATCGCATTTACCGGCAGGGCCGAAAGCAAACTGGAAAAACTGGCCGATGCTTGCCTTTGTGCGCACGCTGAAAAAAGTTTTGCTACCCAGGAAATGCATCAGCTTGCTTATCATATAATATGCGACCTTGTTGAACAGGCTTTTGCAAAAGGATAAAAGCAAGATGGCTCATAAAGCGATATTCTTAGACCGTGACGATACGATAATTTCCGACCCAGGCTATATCAACGATCCCGCACAGGTAAAACTTCTTGACGGTGCTGCTGAGGCTATCATTCAATTGAGAAAAATGGACTATAAAATTATTGTGGTAAGTAACCAATCCGGAATTGCTCGCGGTATCATACCCGAAAACGCTTTGGCCAGAATACACGAAAGACTTGCCCAGCTTTTGGCTGAAAAAAATGCCTATATCGACAACATTTACTATTGCCCATATCATCCTGATGGTGCCGTAAAAAAATACAGAAAAGAAAGTAACATGAGAAAGCCCGCCCCAGGGATGCTGATGGCCGCCTCAGAGGAGATGGATATTGACCTGCCCCTGTCTTGGATGATCGGTGACGCTTACAGTGATGTAGCTGCCGGAATAGCTGCGGGTTGCAGAACGATACTCCTCCGATCGCACACCAATCAGCCGGCTCCGACACTGAAAGACCCCAAGCCGGGTTTTGAGGCGATTAATCTCAAAGAAGCGGTTAACATTATAAAAAGAGATATGGCACGGACGGGCTACCAGGCCAAACCAGAACCAGCTCAATCTGAAGAGCCAGAACTGACGCTACCGATAGAACCCGCACCGGCTCAGCCTGTTGTCGCCAAGCCACCGCCAGTGGCAAAAACAAGAACGCCAGAAGCCAAAAAAAGAGAAATTAACGATCTTATGCTTGAAGCTAAAACGGAAACACCAAAGGATTCCACCGAACAGGTTTTGGTCGAGATAAGGTCTCTGCTGAAGATTATGCATAGAGATAAAACATTTTCTGATTTTTCATCAATGAAGTTGGCCGCGATAATAGTGCAAATTCTTGTTTTGTTCTGTCTAATGACGGCGATCTGGCAGAAGATGTCGCCGGCACAGGATATCGGAGCTGTCTTTACCGCACTTGGTTTTGCGATAGTTTTTCAGCTAATGGCACTGACCTTATATATAGTGAACGATAGAAGATAATGAATACGAGGAATATTTTAGTCTGGCTTCCGTCCCCAATGGGCGATGCGATCATGGCTACGCCCATGCTTCGCTGTCTCAGAGATCATTTCAGGGACGACAAAATTTTCTTCCTCGCAAAGCCTCTCATTCGCCAGGTTCTTTCGCCCAGCCCATTCGGCGACGAGTGGATTCAATACGAAGGGCATAATGTTTTCGCCGTTGCTTTGAAGCTGAGCAAGTATCGCTTCTGTGAGGCGATACTTCTGAAAAATTCTTTCACACCTGCTCTTGCTGTTTTCCTTGCTGGGATACCTGCCAGAATCGGCTATGACCGACACAATAGGGGTATGTTGCTTACCGATAAACTCAATCGCCCCAAAAATCCTGACGGCTCGCCCAAGCCGTACCCGATGATTGACTACTATCTTAGCATAGCTTCATGGCTAGGAACCGATTGCGAAAACAGAAAGATGGAGTTGTCAATAGATGAAAAAGCAAAGAAAACTTTGCAGAATAAATTCACAATACTGGCCCAGGGTAACCCAACAATAGTGTTTGTTCCGGGCGGAGCCTACGGGACTGCCAAATTATGGCCCAGCGAAAACTTTACCAGAACGGCTGACTGGCTGGTAAAAAAATATAATGCAAACATCTTTATATCGGTTGCGCCGAACCCGGCGGAAAGACAAGTAGCCCGGCAAATCTGCAGGCAGACAAAAAACAAACTGATAAACCTTGCGAACAGGCCAGCCTCGCTCGGCGAGTTGAAAGCACTGTTTTCATTTGCTGACCTGATAATAACCAACGATACCGGCCCAAGGCATATTGCCCTTGCGCTCGGCAGGAAAACAATATCACTGTTCGGCCCGAATGACCCGGAATGGACCAGTTGCGATTGTGAGAATGAAGTGCAGATTGCCGCGGATGTCCACTGTGCTCCCTGCGACAAGTCAAAATGTCAGGTGAACAAACGTCTGTGTATGGAATCGCTTACTCCGGAGATGGTGTGTGATGCCGCCGAAAAATTGCTTGGAAAAAATTGATATGCAGAAACCAAAAGATTTTTTCCTCGACAGCGATTTCCTTCGGGCCTTTTCCGAAATGGATTTGACAACTATTGATGCTGTTTTCAATTTCAGTACCGGCCGGAACTTAAACAAGCTTAATCTGGCTCAACACAGGAGTCGTATGGAGTTTGAGACCGCCTCGCCCAAAGCTACTTTATTTCTCAAACGGTATGACAACCCCCCAAAAATGACTCAGCTAAAAAACTGGCTGGTTCATCGGGCAAGGGCTGCAACGATGGCTTATGATATGAACCCAGCGAAAAAACTGGGCGATCTCGGCATAAACACGCCGAAAACTATTTGTTACGGCTCAGAATGGGCGGGTCTGTTCGAAAAGCGGAGTTTCATTATCACCGAAAAAATCCCAAATGCTCACAGCCTCGAAAAAGAGTTGTCCGAGTGTTTTGCTTTGCCAGATCTAAGGGATAAAAAACACTTCATAGAAAGCATAGCTCTATTTGTGCGAAAATTTCATGACACAGGATTCAGGCATCGCGACCTTTATCTTTGCCATATATTTTATTCTGACAATGGGGAGTTTAGCCTGATAGACCTGCAACGCTGTTTCAGACCGAAGTTTTTCGCAAGGCGTTTCCGCCTGAAAGACATCGCCCAGCTTTACTATTCATCGCCGGGACGGGTTATTTCGAAAACGGATAGGCTGCGTTTTTATCTTCAATATTCCGGTAAAAACACACTTTCAAAGCGGGACAAAGTCTTTATCTCGAAACTGAAAGCAAAAGCGGACAAAATGGCCAGACACGATATCAAACACAACCGAACCGCCCCCTTTGCAAGCTGACCAATATCCGTTATAATTGCGTCTATGAAAATTGCTGTCATAATAGAACGTGCAAACATTGCCCTTGGCGGAGCAGAACGATCGATATTCGAGATGACCTCCTGCCTGAGAACTTTTGGTCTGCAGGTTGAAATACTGGCTGCCAAGGGTAACACCAAGGTGAAAAATATTCATGTTCTCTGTCCCGGCTCAGCCAAACGCACAAACCTGCCAGACTTTGAGGCTGCCATAAGGGAACATCTCACACAAAATCATTACGACATAATTCACAGTACGATCCCGCTGGCATTTGCCGATATTTATCAGCCCAGAGGCGGCAGCTTTGCCGAAGCTATCGTTCGCAACACCGCCAGCTATCAGAACAAGGCTCTGCGTATCTATAAACGCCTGACAAGCTCTGCGAATTTTCGTCGAGCGGTGCTGAGACGAGCTGAAAAGAAAATCTGTAAAACTCCTGACGGCCCAATTGTCGCAGCTCTTTCAAAATATGTCAGGCAGCAGTTCGTCGAACATTACGGCCTGGATGACGATCGCATCAGGGTGATTGCTAATGGTGTAAAGATTAATACGGGGCTAGATGCTTCCGCTGCTGACAAACTTCGGGGCCAGATTCTGGCAAAGTTTGGTATCAACGAATCCGTCGAGCCGGTGTTTTTTCTGTTCGTCGCCAACAACTTCAGACTGAAAGGCCTTGATGTGCTGCTCGAGGCGATGCATATTCTCGTTAGAAAAAAAACTGCTCGCCCAGCTTATCTGATCGTCGCCGGTAGAGATAAACCTGGAAAATACCGCCGACTGAAAGCTGCTCTTAGAATTAAAAACAGGGTACTGTTCGTCGGCCCTATGCCCCATATTCGGGAGGTTTTGTCAATCACAGATGTGGCGATTCTTCCGACCTATTATGATCCGGCCAGCAGGTTTATACTTGAAGCCCTGGCCAGGCAGATGCCCGTCATCACTACAAGATATAACGGTGCCTGTGATTTGTTTACCGATGCTCGTCACGGCAAAATTATAGATTCGCCTGATGATATCAACGCCTTGGCCGCTGCGATGCAGTACTACACGGAAACAGCTAATATTAAAAACGCTGTCACGGCAATTGAAGATGATAACCTCAGAGAAAAAATATCAATCAATAGGCATTGTGGAGAGCTTATGCAGCTTTACGAATCAATAGTTCAGGACACGGGTAAAAAATGGCAGCAGTGATTTTAATTATCCTCGCTTATCTGTCAGGGTCAGTTTCTTATGCGTTCCTGATTTCAAAAGCACATGGAAAAGACCTGCGAGCTGTCGGCTCGGGTAATCTGGGCGCGACAAACCTTTCACGTCTGCTTGGCAAAAAATGGGCGTATCTGTGTTTCGGTCTTGATGTACTCAAAGGTGCGATACCAATGATCGCTGCCAAGGTGATATTTGTTTCGGTCCAGCCAACTCCAGCAGAACTCATCTTATGGCTCATTGTCGGGATTGCTGCGATACTGGGCCATGTATTTCCACTATACCTGAAATTCAAGGGCGGAAAAGGTGTCGCGACAAGCTTTGGCGTTGTACTCGGATTATGGCCATACTTCACACTGCCCGGCCTTGTTGCTTTCGTCATCTGGATATTATGCGTTCTCATCTGGAAATACGTTTCGCTCGGCTCGATTATTGCAGCGGTGGCCTTTCCTGTCGTTTTGGTCATCTGTACCGCTACTCTTGACGAATGGCAATTCCAAAAGCTTTGGCCTTTAATTACCGCTGCGATCATACTGGTAGCGATGGTAATACTGCTGCACCGAAAGAACATCCAGAGGCTACTGAGGGGAACTGAAAATAAAGTTATGCAAAAATAGTGGATAACTCTCTAATCAAGGTCGGCATATAATATAGGAGTCCGGCCAGTTGTAATATCAGGATAATTACCGATGCCTGATTTGTCAATGATGGAAATAGTCAAACTTATTTATAGTCAGATGGTTTGGATGTTGTTATAGTAGAGGCGAAATGAAAAAACCGTTTACACAGAGAATAACCGTTTCATGAAATTATTTCATAAAATCACAACTACCCAGATATCTATAACTTCTTATTAAGAAAACAGTTAGGTTTTTTGTGGTTTTTGTGGTTTTTGGCTTATGGAGGTTTAAATCCTCTCTTGGGCATTTAGTTTTAGTGAGGCAATCCTGGCTTAAAACAGGATTCACTCAATACCTTATGCCCTTAGAAGGCGAAGAAAAATGAAGTTTACAGACCTTGACCTGAAACCACAGATACTCGCCGCTTTGGAAGATATTAAGTACGTCGAGTTGACCCCGATTCAGGAAAAAACGTTTCCTCACATTCTAACCGGCAGGGATATCATCGCTCGTGCTGAAACAGGCTCTGGAAAAACCGCGGCTTGTGCGATTCCACTCGTTCAGATGGTCGATCCAGCCATCAAGGGAATCCAGTCGCTTATTTTGGTGCCCACCCGGGAACTGGCACTTCAGTATGTCAGCGAGATATCCGACATTGCCCGCCGGACTGACATCAAGCCCTTTGCAGTTTATGGTGGTTTTTCCATGCAGATCCAGATCGCAAAGCTCAACCATGGAGTTGACATACTCGTGGCAACACCCGGCCGGCTCATCGACATGCTCTATAATACGCCGTTGAGCGTCGCAAACGTCAAAACGTTCGTACTCGACGAGGCCGATGAAATGCTTAACATGGGGTTCATCACAGATGTCGAATTGATCCTGTCTTGCCTGATACACGAACACCAGAGCCTCATGTTTTCCGCGACAATGCCGAAAAAGATAGAAGGCCTTGCAAAGAAATATTTGAAAGATCCTCTCATAATTTATATGGGCAAAAAAACTCAGGCTCCTCAAAGTCTGGAACACCACTTCATAGAGATCAACCCCAGGCATCGGCTTGAAGCCTTGCTGGGGTTCCTCGACAAGGCCAAACCAAAACAGGCCATCATCTTCTGCAATTCAAGACGTAACGCCGAAAAACTCTACGGCCATTTGAAGGAAATAAAGCGTCCCACAACTGAGATAATTCATGGCGGACTCGAACAGAACAAAAGAACTTCACTGTTCAACCGGTTCCGTAAAATGGATATAACTACAATGATAGCCACCGACCTGGCGAGCCGAGGCCTGGATTTTGCGCACGCTACACACGTCATCAATTACGACTTTCCAAAATACGCCGAAGCCTATACCCATCGTACCGGCCGAACAGCAAGGATGGGACGAAAAGGGGTGGCGATGACTCTTTTTGCAAAATCTGATCTGCGGATATTGAAATCTGTTATCGAAACCAACAACATAACACCCGTCTGGGAGGGCAGTGAACCGGGCCTTGATAAGCTGCCAAAGGCTAACAAAAGTAAAGAGTATAACAAATACTCAAAGAACAAAAGATCTCGAAAACCACGAAATTAAATGTTCTTTGTTTGTCAATTACTTGAGTAATTCAAATAATAACAATCGATACCTACGGCGGCGGGCAAATAAAATGGAACCGTGTATATAGGAGTATAAGATGTCAAAAACAAACTGTGTCAATATTGAAATAAATGAGGAAAATTGCTCGTGCTCAGCGATGGACTGTGAAAGGCATGGAGTATGTTGTGAATGTCTCCGCGCTCATTTGGACAAAGACGGTTTGCCAGACTGCCTGAGAACTAAAATACAGAACAGCCAATCATTTCGTGAAAATATTACAAGACTTGTCAACGATGCGACCGCATAAAAATTACGATGAGGAACTAAAAACCTATGCATTTTTTAATTAGAATTTTTCCGGTATTATTTTTACTGTGGCTAATATGCTATTCTTTTTATTCTCTTGGCAAAAAAAATGCGTTAAAAGGAAATAAGAAAAAGACTCATGATAATCATAGAAAAAAAGTGGAATCTACAGTAGTGAAAAAAGAGCAGAATGCATAATTGTGCGTATTATGGATGTGAAAGGCGAATGAGTAGAGAAAAATCCTTATCGGGCCAACTGCATAGCAGGTTGTCCGAGGCAATCGTTGCGATTAAGGCATATAGCTCGCATGAGCACCTTTATCCGGAGCAGGAGTATCTCAGGCGGAAGCTTGATTTCTCAGCGTTACTTGTGCCTTATCTGAACTTAACGCTCTCAGCATTGAGGATGCCAGCCGAACAAATAAAAATGCTGGCCGATACGGAGATTTCAGAAGAAGAAAAATGGGCCATATTTGAGCCTTTCCGAGGGGGTCTTTTTAACACCGACTATTTTCTGAATATTCAGATCGTTGCAAGGGACTTATATGGAATCAACGATCTGAACGCGGACACTTATCAACAGCTTGGTGTGGCGATGAGAACTGTGCAAAAGCCCGGCCATTATCAGGAGGTGTTCAAGAAATCTCGCCTTGAGTACGCATTGGTCGATTACGACATCTCGAATGTCGATGTCAATGAATACGACCAAAACTGTTTTGGTCTAGTTTACAGGGTACAAAACGAATGGCTGGGGCGAAACCATTACGAAAAAACAGGCGTTACCACCATCGATCAGGTATTTGATGCTATTGACGGGCATATCGCCAAACTTGCCGAATCCGGCTTGAAAGGCATTAAGCTGGCAATGGCGGCGGGTGGAATGATTCCCCTGTCATTCAAAAAATGGACCAAAGCCGAGGCTGAAGCGTCATTTAATAAACTTATGTCAACCGAAAATATCTCAATAGATGCGATAGATAAGATTCGACCATTTGTCGATTCTGTTATATTCCGTTTTGTTCAGAACACCGTCGAGCATAACCTGATACTTCAGGTGCATACCGCTATGCAGTCTTATTCAGCCGGTGAGCCGTATTTGCTTAAGGGATTGATAGACGCTTTTCCCGAAGCAAAAATTGACCTGTTTCATGCAGGCTATCCCTATGACGGCCAGCTTGCTGTGTTGAGTATGTTCTTTGGCAATGTCTATCCTGATCTTTGCTGGATGGGTCATGTTTCGAAGGCTCTGACCAAACGAATATTAAGCGAGTGGCTTGAGATGGTTCCTGTCGGCAAGATTCTTGCTAACGGCAGTGATATGATTTTTATAGACAATGTTTATGCTTACCAAAAAGTTGCTCGGGAAATTATTGTTGAGGTGCTGGAGGGAAAGGTGCTAGCAGGGCGTTATACCGAAGATGAGGCGATTCGGATAGCTAAAATGATATTGCGAAAAAACCTTCAGAACATGCTGGCTTAGCGAGAGTGCAATCCTATTATTTAGAGGTGTTTTTTACTTGTGGCTATTACGATGAAATCTGTGGATTTTGGCAAACGTAGCGGACTAAAGGTCTATCCGGTAAGTATCGGTGGTATGCGTCTGCCGGAAGAAGAAAAAGCGATACCGCTAATCCGCCAGGCTATCGATGCGGGAATGATTTATATTGATACAAGCCGAGGCTATGGCGACAGCGAAATAAAAATCGGCAAAGCTCTGAAAGACGGCTATCGCAAAAAGGTAATCCTTTCGACAAAATGGTGTCCATGGAATATAAAAATTGAGAAAAACGATAACACCAGTGCCGAGTGTATGCATAAGAGAATACTTGAATCCATGCAGAGGCTTGACGTTGAATATCTGGACTTTTATCAGATATGGAGCATAAACACCCCGGCCCAATATAAGCAGGCCACCGAAAAAGGCGGAATGCTTGACGGCATATTTCGTGCCATGAAAGAGGGGCTTGTTAAGCATATCGGTTTTACTACACATGATACGCCTGAAAACGTAGGCAAGTATATTGACGAAGCAGACTGGTGCGAGACAATTCTGTTCACTCATAATATTCTTAATCCAAGTTATAAGGAGGTTATTGCCAAGGCTCACAAGAAGGGTATTGCAACGATAGTAATGAATCCAATTGCAGGTGGACTGCTTGATGAAGATTCTCCTGTACTGAGGCAGGCTGCAGAGGTAATTCGGGATTCTGAGAATCTGGTGGAAGTGGCACACCGTTATCTGGCAGGAGATGAGAACATCGATACCATTCTTTGCGGGATTGCCAAACCATCGGACATAACTTCGACGATTAACAATTACGGTAAAAAACCACTGACTGCAGACGAACGAAGCGCGGTGGAGCTGGCAATGAAAAACCTCACGAAAGAAGGTTTTAGTTTCTGCACCAGCTGTGGATATTGTATGCCGTGCCCACAGGGTATAAACATTCCACAAATGATGCATCTCGCCTATCTCCAGGATATGCTGCAAGTAGCAAAACTGGCTAAAAGATACTACGATGGGCTGGTGGATGAGAAGAATCCCGCCCATTCAGCCGGCCCTGAGAAGTGTACTGCCTGTGGCAAGTGTGAAGATAAATGCACCCAGAAGCTCAAAATAACTGAAGTAATGAAGTCTCTGGCAGAGAAATTCTGCCAGAAGTAAACTGCTCTAAAGTTTAATAAGTTCAGTTCCCTGCCAGGGCCGGGCAACATAAATTTGAGCGTCAATACCAAATTGCTTTTTGTAGGCGGATCTGACTCTCTCGCCGATGCTATCCGCATAATCTGGCTCAACCAGTGCAACGGCAGCTCCACCAAAACCTCCCCCGCTTAGTCTTGCGCCGAATGTGCCTTTACAGGCCATTACCTGTTCGACGAGGAAATCGATTTCGTCGCAGCTGATCTCATACAAATCTCTCGCTGAACAATGCGACCGATACATTAATTCGCCGAACTGTTCGATATTGTTGCCGTTAAGCGCCTCGGCTGCGGCAAGCACACGCCCGTTTTCTCCGACAACATGTTCGGCACGTTTGAATGTAGTCTTATCCAATATGCAATTAACCGATTGCAGCAATGTCTCGTCAACATCCCGCAGGGTTTTGATCTGCGGATGTTCTTTCGCGATAATCTCAACAGCCTGGCCGCAGTGGTTTCTTCGTTTGCCGTATTCGCCGCCGCCTACTTCGTGGCATACCATACTATTAAAAATCATTATACAGCATTGATTGCTTTTTAACGGCAAATGTTTAATACTCAAATCTCTACAGTCCAGCAGAATTGAATTGTCTTTTTGGCCGTTTACAACAACCATCTGATCCATTATACCGCATGGGCTTGCCGCGTAAACATTTTCCGCCTTTTGGCAGATTTTCGCAAGCTCAGTATTGTCAATAGTCTGTTTACGCATCATCGCTTTTGCCAAAGCAACTTCCAGTGCCGCCGAAGAGCTTAACCCTGAACCTACAGGAACATCGCCGCTGATGTACAGATCGGCGCCGGCAATTTCCAAACCGGCCTGCACAAGCAGGGTAGCGACACCGATGCCATAATTTGCCCATTTGATTTTCTTATCGGCCCCGGTCATGGCTGAAATGTCGAATTTGTAATTTTCTTGTGCCCATTCTGAGTACATACATATTTTGCTGTCTTGCCTGGCTGCTGCTGCCACATAAAAGGATCTGTCGATAGCAGCGGCTATAACAAATCCTTCATTGTAATCGGTGTGTCCGCCGATCAATTCAGCTCGGCCGCTTGCCCGGCTAATTAACTCAGGCTTTTTGCCTTTGAAACAATTAGTAAATTTTTCTGATAATTCTGTAATCATAGTTACTCAACTTTTCAAATTTTTTCAATAACAGGTATCGCATAAGGCCCATCGGGCAAAACAAGTACTGAATCCAGAGGTTGTATAACTTCATCAACTGTCTTCTGGATCATTTGTATAGAAACATTTGATTCGAGAAATAAATCCTCATCTGAATCTTTCAGGCGATCAGCACATAAATATAAAT
>CAZOPG010000025.1:0-11694 GCA_964581585.1 uncultured Planctomycetaceae bacterium
GCGATATGTCTGAGCCAATCCATATCGTGGCAAGATTTAGCCAGCAGCATAAAGCTCGACTCCTCTTCATTACGCCAGTTGCCGCGAACAAACGAATGGGCTTGATGCCAATATCCCACCGGCTCAAGATGCTGAATGCTAACGACCTCGCCGATTATGCCCGAATCCAAAATCTCCTTAAGTTTTCGTGTATAACGCGTGTACCGCATGACATGACAAACTGCGAAGATAACGTCTGCCTCAATAACTGCTGCCACTATAGCCTGACAATCTTCTTTGTTCTGAGCCATCGGCTTTTCCAGCATAATATGGTAGCCTTTTTTAGCGAAAGCAATCGCCGGTTCGCAGTGCATTTCGTCCTGGGTAGAAATAATGACAGCATCGGCAAGTTTGGACTTCTCAGCCATTTGCTTCCAGTCACTAAATACGTTTTCCGCTGTGATTCCATGCATCTGGGCCATCTTCTCTCGATAATGGCCCCGAGGTTCAGCCACTGCCACCACCTTTGCAAGTTCCGGATTGTCCAATACATATTGACTGTACGCCTGTCCTCTGTTTCCCGCTCCCGCTATACAAAATTTAACCTGTTTTTGATTCAAAATAATTCTCCTGTTCAATGGCAAGGTTCAAAATTAAAATAAATTGATACGGCCGTGTTTTACTCCGCGCATGCTTATCATTTTTTCGCCCATTGATTTTATCTGGCCGGCGCTTCCGCGCAAGACTAAAATCTCCAGACAATTTCCTTCGCCGACATAAATATGCAGCGAGGAAACTGTCTTAACATGCGTATTTTTTCCAAGTCCATGGAAAATCTTTGAGATATGGGCTGTGCGATGGTCGTACACAAGGAATATCGCTCCGATAGCCTCAGCTTTCGAATCTTCCAGCCGCTCAGCAGAGAGTTTTTCGCGGATCAAATCACGAATCGCTTCTGAACGATTCTTATAACCAGCTCCAGTTATAAGTTTATCGAAATCTGCAAGCAAATCTTTCTCTACCGAGACGCCAATCCGCTCAATTTCACTCATCTTCTTTTTCTCCTGCTCTTCCGGCCGGTGCTACACAGTAAATATAACTCAACGCTTCAGTTTCGGAATTATTTTTAATATTATGCTTGGTCTCCGGCGGAATATATGCAACTTTACCGGCAGCTACATCCAGAATATCTCCTTCAATTTCAGCCTGGCCTTTACCGCTGAGAAATATGAGCAGTTCTTCACGCGTTCCGGTTGTATGTTCGCCGCACTCTTCGCCGGGTTTGAGAAAAACTCTCCCTGCCCGCATTCCGTAAGTTTTCGGCTCACCTCGCAAAAGCGACTGATATTCGCCGTTATCCAGTAAATCAATAACCAATGGTTTCTGCGTACCCAAAATAAATACCTCCTTAAAATGCCAAAAATTATATTTAGAACAGTATTTTAGCAAAATATTAAATTTTTTCTACAAAAACCTTGACAGGGTAGCACGAATTTAATATTCTTATGTTGCGTAACACGATTTTGATATTATTATGCGCAACGGCAATTATTGTTAAAAGGCAAAAAGGAGTGGAGTATGAACAAAACAGGGATGTTACTGAGTTTGCTGGTTTTGCTGATAATTATGACCATTTGTAAGGCCGAACAAAGTGATAATGTCTGGGAAAAGGACACTTTAACAGGTGGTTTTGGTGGATTAAATGACCAATTGGCAGATAGCGGGGTAGAGTTGAGTCTATCTGCTACGAATATCTACCAGCAAAACGTTAGAGGTGGGTTGAGCGTGCATCGCAGAGCCGGGCGTTTTTCCGGCAGTTGTGATATTGAACTTACTGCCGATATGCAAAAGCTTATGGATATAGAAGGTGGAAGTTTATACGTTCATGCGGAGAGCTGGTGGTCAAAATCAGTAGGTATTGACACACCATCTGTAGGCAGTGTTTTCGGTGTAAATGGCGATGCCGGCACAAGAGATGCCATAGTTGTTACCGAACTCTGGTGGGAACAGGCAATAGTAAAAGAGTCCCTGCTTCTTCGTTTTGGAAAGCTAAGCCTCACTGGTGGATTCGAATGTCGCGGCTGCCCCGTATCATTTGACGGCAGTGCCTTCGCTAATGATGAGACAACACAGTTTTTAAACGCTGCTCTCGTTAATAACCCGACAATTCCGTTCCCAGACAACGGCCTTGGTGCTGTTTTGCATTGGAATCCTGTTGAGTGGTGGTATGCTTCAGTTGGAGTTGCGGACGCCCAGGCAGACGCAAGAGAGACCGGCTTCAGCACTGCCTTTGGAAACGAGGACTATTTCCTCTATATTTTTGAGACCGGGGTTACACCGCATATAAAATCCCAAAATGGGCCGCTCCAGGGTGCATACAGGTTTGGTATCTGGAACGATCCGCAGCCAAAGGCAAATTCGGACAGCACGACAACTTATCGGGATGATGTCGGATTTTATACAAGCTGTGACCAAATGCTTTATAAAGAAAACTCTGACCCTGAAGATAGTCAGGGTTTTGGAGCTTTTTTCAGGTATGGCTACGCTTCAAGCAAAAGAAATGATATTACAAAGTTCTTCAGTTTCGGTTTTCAGTATCAGGGCATTATCGATGGTCGCGATGACGATGTGCTGGGTGTTGGGTTTGCGCAGGGCGTCTTTAGCAACTCGGCTAACACCACATATACTGATGGTTATGAAAATGTTTTTGAGTTATACTACAACGCACAGGTGGCTGGTTGGCTGAATATCAGTCCGACTATTCAGTACATTGCTAATCCTGGAGGTAATCGCACTGTGAGCGATGCTGTTGTGTTGGGCGTTCGGGTACAAATAGCTATTTAAGTAATGATTGATACATATTCTATAAATATTTTTTAGGAGGTTTTTATTATGCACATGGCTAACGAATTATTATCGATTCCGGTTGCCGCAAGCACTTGTGCAATAGCTGCCGGAGGTTTGGGTATCATCTGCAGAAAGGCCAGAGAGGTTGTTACCTCTGACAAAATCGCTTTAATGGGCATTATGGGGGCGTTTGTTTTTGCGGCACAAATGATAAATTTCCAGTTGCCGGCAATGCCGGGCACAAGCGGACACATGGTTGGAGCGGTGCTGCTGGCGATAATATTGGGGCCACATGCCGGGGCAATAGTGATATCGTCAGTGGTGATCATTCAATGCCTTATTTTCCAGGATGGGGGGCTCTTGGCTCTTGGATGTAACATTATCAATATGGCCATTGTGCCAAGTTATCTTGGCTATTTTTTGTATAAAAGTTTTACGACCGGCCCATTTAGTAGCATACGGACATATGCAGGAGCGATGCTCGGATGTGTGATTGCGATTGAAACCGGTGCGATTCTTGTTCTTATACAGGCGGCACTTTCCGGTGTGCTGGCTGTTCCGTTTTCGACGTTCCTTATAACGATGCTTGGCGTTCATTTTCTGGTTGGCTTTGTCGAAGGGTTGATTACCGTAGCAGTATTGGGCTACATTCAGCAGGTTAGACCTGATATTGTTGCTGATAACCTTCAGGGAAAGGTTAGATTGAGTAAAAATACTGTTTTGATAACACTGATAGTCTTTACATTTATTATTGCAACCGGACTTTCCTTATTTGCGTGTGGTTTTCCCGATGGTCTGGAGTGGAGTTATGCGGAGAGGCCTGATCAGCCTGATTTTGCTCCTATTATATCCAATGACAATTCTACAATCGCAAAAGTGGATAATCTTCAATCCAAATATTCCCTGCTGCCGGATTATTCCGTAAGGAATAGTGAGTTAGGAACAACCACACGGGAAGAATGTAACGCTGCTGCCGGCTGGACAAGTTTTGCCGGTGTTGCTGGTTCGATTATAACTATGGTTATTATTTGGCTGACGGCTTTAATTTTGCGAAGAAAGAATTCCGAAAAAAATGTAAATCAGGATGTGTAAATAAATGCATCACGCACATATAGACAAATTTGCCTATCAGGATTCGATAATACATCGTCTTGATGCACGGATAAAATTTGTTGCCGTAATTGTTTTTACAGCGGTTGTAATTTCGTTGCCTCGAACTTCATTTAGTATTCTACTCTGTTACGCTGTTGGCCCTTTTGCTGTTTTGGTAACGGGCAGAATCCCTTTGAAGTTCGCTTTCAAGCAGATACTGTTAGTCAGTCCGTTCATATTGGTTTTGGCCTTGAGCTGCCCATTCTATGATAGAAATCCGATTAGCACAGCGTTTGGGCCTTTCGTGTGGCATATTTCAGTTGGTTGGCTGCGATGTTTTAGTATCCTAGGCAAATTCATCGTTACAATGTTGGCACTTATTGCACTTGTTTCTACAACGCGTTTCAGTAATTTGCTCGTCGGCTTGGGCAAAATTGGTGTGCCGAAACTTTTGACAATTCAGCTTGGTTTTCTGTACCGTTATATTTTTGTTCTCATAGATACCGCACAGCATCTATTACGTGCAAGGGCCGGTAGGAGCCTTAGAAATCTTGGATTTAAGCGGGAAATAATGACCGCCTCGGCAATGCTTGGCTCTCTTTTTATCCGCAGTCTTGATATAGCTGAACAAATCAATATTGCTATGCAGGGACGCGGCTTTGACGGAAACTGGCGGACAATTTCACGATTGAAAATTTCTACTCAGGATTATATTTTCAGTATTTTTTTTGCTATTTTTGTAATTTCATTGTACCTTTTTGTGGTACCGGTTCTAAGTTAGAAGGTTTCCCATGGTAAGGGCAATTGAGATAAAAAATTTTTCTTATGAGTATCCTGATGGAACCGTTGCGCTTAGTAATATTAATCTTAGTATTAATGAAGGGCAAAAGGTTGTTTTAATAGGGCCTAACGGCGCGGGTAAATCAACTTTAATGCTGGCAATGGCAGGCTTTGCCAAAGGTAGGGGCGATATTATTGTTAATGGTTTTAAGGTTGAAAAGAAAAATCTGAAAAAAATCCGCACTGTCATTGGCTGCTGTTTTGAGAATCCTGACGATCAGCTGTTTATGCCGACCTTATTTGACGATGTTGCCTTCGGTCCTTTGAATATGGGACTTAACACTGAACAGGTAAAAATACGAGTGGCACAGGCATTGCAAACAGTTGGGCTGGAGGAAATGGCGGAAAAGCCGCCGCACCATCTCTCTGCCGGCCAAAAACGAGCCGCTGCAGTTGCGACCATACTCTCTATGTCGCCAAAGATTATCACCCTTGATGAACCTGACGGCAGTCTTGACCCTCGCAACCGTAGAAAGCTTGTTATGTTGCTAAAAAACCTGTCTCAGACCCTGATAATTGCCACCTGTAATATGAACTTTGCCGCTGCCATCGGCGATAGAGCCGTCTTAGTGGATAAAGGACGCATAATCACCGACGGTGATATAAAAGAAATAATGTCTGACGAAAAGCTGATGACAGAGTATGGCCTCGAGATGCCTATGAGCTTATTAGTTGAGAAAGGGTAATAATTATTCAAGCACAACAATTAAAACAGATTTTAGAAAGAATCAAGTCCGGAAAACTCACTATTGACGATGCTGTTGAGAAGCTGCGGCATCTGCCTTTTGAGGATTTGGATTTTGCCTGTCTTGACCATCATCGGCAAATCAGATGCGGCTTCCCAGAAGTTATTTTCTGTCCCGGCAAAACCGACGAGCAGATAGTGGAAATTTTTTCATCTCTGGCCAAAACCGGCAACAACGTACTTGCTACACGAGCCGAGGACCATGTTTTTCAGGCTTTGGCAGAAACTAAAAAATTCCCGCAGGCAAGATATGAAAAATTAGCCAAAGCGATTGTATTTGAGCAGAACAAGGTTGAGCTTTCCAAATCTGTGATTCCGATTGTAACCGCTGGAACCGCTGATTTGCCTGTAGCGGAAGAAGCGAAGGTTACCGCTGAAATCCTTGGCCAATCGGCAGAGGTTATTTGCGATGTCGGCGTAGCCGGTTTGCATAGATTGCTCGGCAAAGTTGAAAAACTACAAAAAGCTAATGTCATTATCGTAGTGGCAGGGATGGAAGGTGCTCTGGCCAGCGTTGTCGGCGGACTGGTTGACTGTGCGGTGATAGCTGTGCCGACAAGTATTGGCTACGGCGCAAATTTCGGTGGGGTTGCCGCTTTGCTGACTATGCTTAATAGTTGTGCTGCAGGCGTAACGGTGGTGAATATCGATAACGGATTTTCCGCCGCGGTAACCGCTGCGATGATAAACAGAAAAATAGAAACAAAATGACAGTTCAGCAAAAATATCACAATCTTCAAAAAACACTTAAGAGCCTTGGAAAAGTAATTATTGCATATTCCGGCGGTGTCGATAGCACCTTTCTTTTGAAAGCGGCCATTGATACTCTTGGAGTTGAAAATGTTCTGGCCTGTATCGCCATCGGCCCATCCCTGCCTCATAGCCAATACACTCAGGCTGTGAAACTGGCAAAAGATATGGGAGCCAAACTCCAAACCTTCGAGCCGAACGAGATGGCAGACAAAACATATTTGGCCAACAATGCCGACCGTTGTTTTCACTGCAAATCACATTTACTGAAAACATTGACTGGCCTGGCCAAAGAAAAAAATGTTAATCACGTCCTTTGCGGCACAAATTTCGACGACCTGGACGATTTTCGTCCCGGCAACCGAGCGACGAAAAAGTTCAGTGTCAAATGTCCCCTAGCTGATGCTGAACTGACCAAAGCTGATATTCGTCATTTAAGCAGAACCCTGAACCTGTCCACCGCTGATATGCCCGCCTCGCCTTGCCTGGCGTCGAGAATCAGTTATGGCCTGGAAATTACCGACCAGAGACTGAAACAGGCAGAGCTGGCAGAGGAATTTTTGAAGGGATTAGGCTTCGTAGAATTTCGCGTTCGCCATCACGGCATACTCGCAAGAATTGAAGTCGGCCAGCAAGACATCGAAAAAATCTCTGCCGAACCCATGCGAACCAGAATCGCGGAAAAGCTAAAATCCCTCGGCTTCAAATTTGTAACCCTCGACCTCACCCCATTCCGCAGCGGCTCATTGAACGATATGCTCACAAAAGAACAAAAACAAAAAAGCCTGTAGAGCCACCTGTTATTTCTCAAGGCCGGCCAGAAACTCAGCAAGACCGTTATGCCCACAAATTCGAGCAAGATCGGCCGGGGTTTTCCCGTTCTTATCGCGAGCATTGATATTTGCGCCTTGCTCCAGCAAAAATTTCGCCATTAACTGGTGTCCCCCGATTGCTGCCATATGCAATGGACTCCAGCCGCCGGAGCTTTTGGCATTCACATCAGCCCCATCCTGAATCAATTGTTTCGTTTTGCCATTATGCGCACCATAGACAGCCGCGTGCAACGGTGGCAAATCTTCAGGATTAACCCTCGGCACAGATTCAGGATTATCTCCCTGCTCTCTTTTACCAACATCGGCAATAAACTTTCTGTCCCAGCCTGGCTTAGTTGGATGCAAGGACTTAATATCTGTTGTGAGGGATATCTGGAACTTATTTAACATGTCCTTAAAATTCAGACCCTCCAGCTTGTCAAAACATTCGATAGTTATCTGATATTTTCTGTTCCGAATTTTGTCCGTATCGCGAAGTTCTGTAGCAGCCAATAAGTTCTTTCGTTCTTTACTGATTTCCTCAAAAAAATTGGGCCAGAACTTCGAGCCATATTTTCTTTCACACACCCATAGCAGATGAGCATGAATCCTATCGCAGAGATTCGGAGCTATATCTTCCGGGAAGACATATCCCAATTGCCGATATAGTTTGAAGGTCTCTGCCTGTTTTTTTCTCGTGTCATTAATATGTTTAATAAATATCGGATTGCGGGCAATTTTCATTGTTACCTTCGCGCCAATAGACCAGCCAACCATTTCCCATCCAAAATGCGTTTTAGACGAATGAACAAAATTGTGCGCCATCTCCTCAATATAACCCGAAACATGCGGCACCTTGTATTGTGTCCATTTTTTTTGTGAATCTAAATCGAGGTTCTTGTAGCCATACCAAATCGTACTATTGCTGGTCCCGCCAAAAGCATTTTTATTGTTTTCCGGAAAGTGGTATACAACCATTTTATATTTCGTGTGTATACCAACAATGCTGTACAACTCGTCATAAGCCTGAACAAGATATCTGGAAATTATTTTGGCTTCTTTTAACTTTTTTTTCGGGGCAAAGAGTTGCACATATGTGCTATCGAGGACTATTCCCGGCTCAGAACATTCGGACTCGTATGCTTTCAGGGTTGGAAATTTCAAGGAAGGATTAAGTTTTGGTACCGATGAAATTACTTCATCCCTAGCCAATGAAGTGCCAGCCATAGCACAATTCAACAAAATAAAAAGCAATATCGATTCTCTACAATTCCCCATCATCTCGTCGAAACCAAAAGATTTCAATAATCAATTTCACGAACAACCCATTGAGTTACCACAGTTGAAACATCTGTAGCATGTGCCGTTACGGACGGTTATTGAGCCGCAGATATCACAGGCTGGCGCGTCATCCTGAAAATGGTTGAACTGTGAGTTGAACTGCTCCATTACAGCAGCTTCGCGGCCAGTTTCGTCAGTTGTACTGATAATCGAGTTAACCATCGCAACTGCTTTATCCGCTGCCAGGTCAGCAAACCTGTTACTGTTGGCTGGCTTCGGTGCCGGATTGGCGGCATCAGGGGCGATACCTTTTATTTTAGGCTTGGTCTTTATTGCCTTGACTTCAGCGATCTTTTTTGTAAGGTCGCGAGTTTTTTCGACCAATTGCTTCGCTGTTGTATTGGTCTTATTTTCCGGCACCGCCGGAGCGGCTCGGTTCGGCGTATTCTTCTCGGCATAGCCGGGAATAAACCTGCACCCTAGCCAGCAGAAGATATAGTCAATAAGGCTCTTAGCGAATGGAATGTTTTTGTTCGATGTCATGCCGGACGGCTCAAATCTGGCATGACGGAACTTGTCAACCAGCGTAATCAACGGCACGCCATACTGCAGAGACATCGAGACACACGTTCCAACGACATCCATTAAGCCTCCAACGGTGCTGCCCTCCTTGGCCATAGTGATGAAAAGTTCACCAGGCTGTCCATCCTCATACAGCCCCACCGTCAGATATCCTTCATGTCCCGCAACAGAAAACTTATGCGTAACACTGTTTCTTGTTTCAGCCAGTCGTCTGCGATATGGCTTGGCCACAACTGATGGTTCAGTTGCAGCTTTGACAACTGCACCAGATTTATCTTTTTGTTCTTTCGTCTTTACAGGCTGCATCATCTTGGAGCCGTCACGATAAATTGCCACCGCCTTAAGCCCTCTCTTCCAGCCCTCCATATATGCCGATTTAATTTCCTCAGCCGTTGCATCCTTTGGCATATTGATAGTTTTGCTTATTGCGCCGGAGATAAACGGCTGAACCGCCGCCATCATCTTGATATGTGCCACATAATGGATTGACCGATTACCCTTGGCCGCCTTGAAAGCACAATCGAAAATTGGCAGATGTTCTTTATTGAGTTTTTTAGTGTTTTCAATAGTATCGTTTTGGTCGATATCGTCACAAATTTCTTTAATATCTTCAGGACTATATCCAAGCCTCTCCAAGGCCATTGGCACGGTCCTGTTGACGATCTTAAGCATCCCGCCGCCGGCAAGCAGTTTATACTTCACTAGCGCGATGTCCGGCTCAACGCCGGTCGTATCACAGTCCATCATAAAGCCGATGGTTCCCGTCGGAGCAAGCACAGTCGCCTGAGCATTACGGAAGCCAAAGTTTGTGCCGGCATTAAAGGCTTCATCCCAGGCGTCCTTTGCCGCGCTGAGCAGATAATCGGGACAGCTGACCTCAGGGATATTATGTGCGTGCTCGCGGTGCATACTAATGACCTTCAGCATTGGGTCGGCATTATTTTCACACTCATCGAATGGTTTTTTTATCGATGCGATTTCAGCACTGACGGTATAAGCGGTGCCGGTCATAATCGCGGTAATCGCAGCTGCCTGAGTTCTCGCCTCATCGGAATCATAAGGCAGGGCAAGGCTCATCATCAAGCTGCCCAGGTTGGCGTAACCCAGACCCAGAGGGCGAAATTTGTGGCTGTTTTCAGTTATTGGGCCAGTCGGATAACTGCCGTTATCAACCAGAATTTCCTGGGCGATGATAAAGAGTCGAATAGCTCTTTTGAACCGTTCGACATTGAATGAACCGTCCTCATTGCGGAACTTCATCAGGTTCAGCGAAGCAAGGTTGCATGCCGAGTCGTCCACAAACATATACTCACTGCACGGGTTGGAAGCGTTTATCGGCGCCGAATTTGGGCAGGTATGCCATCGATTGATAGTCGTATGATATTGCAGTCCCGGATCGCCACAGACCCTTGTTCCCTCGGCGATATCATCCATAAGTTCATTGGCTCTGTATTCTACCGAATCCTTGCCGCTTGTTACCTCACGTGTCGTCCACATTTCATCTTTTTCCACCGCTTGCATAAATTTGTCGGTAACCCGGACAGATAGGTTGGAATTCTGGAACATAACGCTGTTATACGCTTCGCTGTTGAAAGGTCCGCCGTAGCCAGCTTCAATAAGTTTTACCGCTTTTTTCTCTTCCTCTGTTTTACAGGTAATAAACTCTTTAATATCGGGATGCTCGATCTTGAGGGACTGCATTTTTGCCGCACGCCTGGTTTTTCCGCCGGATTTCACGACCGCTGCGATCTGGTCGTAAACTCTCATAAAACTCAGAGGCCCTGAGGGCTTACCGCCGCCTGCAAGCTTTTCCCTGCTGCTGCGAAGAGTTGACATATCCGTCCCTGTCCCTGAGCCGTGTTTGAAAAGCATCGCTTCGCTGCAGGCAAGACGCATAATATCGTCCATTGTATCGTCCACCGACTGGATAAAACACGCCGAGGCTTGTGGGTACTCATAACTGCTCTTGCATGGAGTAGCCTTGTTTTCCTGCTGATCCCAGTACCAGTTATGTTCGCTGCCGGCAATATTGTAAATATCATCAAGTCCGACGTTGAACCATACCGGCGAATTGAAGGCCCCGTATTGGTTGACACACAGCCAGGTAAGCTCGTTATAAAAGTTTTCCGTATCGTTTTTTGTCGCGAAGTATCCGTCTTTTTCACCGCGGTTGGCGATAGTTCTGCACACACGGTGAACTAATTGTTTGATTGAATGTTCCCTGTCCCCCGTTTCTGCGTCGCCGTAAAAATATTTGCTCACAACAACTTTCGTTGCTAGCTGGCTCCACGATACCGGTACCTCGACATTTTCCTGTTCAAAGACGGTCTCGCCTTTATCCCCGGTTATTTTTGCATGCCGTTTTTCCCACTGAATCTCATCGAATGGGTGCACGGATTCGGTCGAAAAGAATTGTTCTATTTTCAAACTCTCACCTGAACTCTTTTTCGGGCTTTGCCATTCCTTCAAATGGAAGTCGTTTGCAGCTTCCGATGCTCGCTTATGATCATTTTTGCCCGTCATTTTGTGCCTCCATGCTAAAATTCAACAAACCAAGACCCCACTATATATAGTACGTCCGGGAGAATAGAACCGAATATATGGTTGTTTGCTCCGATTTTTATATTATAGACCTTAGCCAGTTAGAGCAAATAGAAAATTCCCAAAATATCAAATTTTTTATCAGCAATTATCTTAGTTCTTGTAAACAAGCCCAAAATTTAATCTGAAGCGCAACATTTTTATCCGCTCCATAACACCTCATGG
>CAZOPG010000026.1:0-11598 GCA_964581585.1 uncultured Planctomycetaceae bacterium
ATGAGTCCACCTTAAAAGAACCGGTTTTTTGTCTTGACAATGGGTAGGGGTATAACTTAGCATTATATCAGCGGTTTTAATCGTTGCTGTTCTGTGGATTAATATGCCTCTACGGCTAAAACAGACGCTGTTCCTTGTAGCAGGTCTTGCCGGAATCTCAGGAATGCTCATAGCCAACTTTATTCTGGATCGTTACGGCCGCGATAAGAAAAACACGAAGCCGACACACCTGGCCGGATGGGCGGGCATCACGGGTACACTTGACATCAGCGCATTTTTGGCAGTTATTTTAATCTACATCAACCGCCATTACCAATCCGGCGACGCTGTGACAGAGGTCAAAGAAGCCATTCATGTACTCACAGGTACCTCATATATTATTCTGGGCATAGTCTTTCTATTGATAATAGGCGGGCTCGCGTGGTGTTTTTACAAAGCACTCACCACCGGGGTCGGCAAGACAGAAGTGCAATTCCCGGACGAAATCGGTACACAGGAACCAAGCTGAACCCTACTTGTATCCAGCTATCCCTTTGCCGCCATATTTGTCCTGGCAGGCCTTGGCAATATCAACACCGCTTATATTTGCCAGCGTACACAGCCAAGCGAACACATCAGCGAACTCACCTTCTTTTTGGCCGATATCCCCATCTTCCGCCAGCACGGTAGCAAGTTCGCCCACCTCTTCGACGAACCACATAAACGTCGCAGAGGTCCCGCGCTGGCGATCACGGTTTCCATATTTCTCTAATATCAGCCGCTGAAATTCACTAATTTGCATCCGCCTGCCTTGTCGTGATGTTATTTGGCCAGTATATCCGAGAGCATTGCTTTGGCGAACATAGTTTTCACCTGGTCGGTTACATCTTTGCAAACTTTTTCCATCTTCAGAGCGAATGGCACATTGTTGGTTTGCTCAGCTAACTGCAAATGACTGAACATCGGTCCGTCAACTGCTTCAATGATTTCCAGCATAGAGATATTTTCAGCGTCTCTGGCCAGAAAGAAACCGCCGCGAGGGCCTCTTTTGCTCCGCAAAACGTTTGCTCTGACAAGTTGTTGCAAGATCTTCAGCAGGTATTCCAGAGGAATAGTATACTCCTTTGAAACGCGAGCAGCTAATACCGCTCCCTCTTGATAATTCTGGGCTATATAGCCTACCGCCACCAAGGCATAACCTGTTGATCTACTGATTTTCATATTCAGTCTCCACAAAATAGTGTTAATTACAATACATCGCTCGTCTCAACGCTGTACTCCGCTGCACAGCGAACCCACACTAACTCCGCCCACGAACACAGCAGGCAAAAAAAACTCAACGAAACAAAGTCAAAAAGGTGCTATATCATATCTCTTATTATTTATACTATTATTGTTCCGCAAAGTTCAGAGATTACAAGATTTTTCTGTCTTTGAAGCAAAAAAAACTAAATCTGCAAAATACTACGACAATAATGTCTTTAAAGCCCTCATATAATTGTAACTCAAGTAGCCATAGTTATCAAAAGACCTCTGCTTTATCAAGCTTTTTTTATGATTAAATGAAAAAACATAAACAAATATTTCAGATTCCTTGACAACTTTGCCAATTTGCCCTACGATTCATGAGCTATAGGGAGTTTTTGTTAGTTTTGTAGGAGATTCTTATGAGCAATGTAAAGCCGAGAATAAGTGTCGATTATACGCAAGAGGCCGTTGTAATTACTTTAGCCGACGAAAAAATTCTACAAACCGCGGAGATTATTGCTCTGGAAAACTCGATTTTGCCGGTAATAGAGGGCAAAGGTGCTGTCAAGGTAGTGATGAACTTCACAAATGTTCAGTTTCTATCCAGTTCGGTTTTAGGACTATTGATTCGCATCAGCAAAAAAATTTACGAGCAAGACGGCCAACTTCGTTTGTGCAATATAAATTCGAAAATCTTTAGTATATTCAAGATTACACGTCTGGATAAAGTGTTCGATATTTGCAAAGATCTCCCCGGAGCAATGAACAGTTTACA
This sequence comes from uncultured Planctomycetaceae bacterium, assembly GCA_964581585.1. Classification (GTDB taxonomy): domain Bacteria; phylum Planctomycetota; class Phycisphaerae; order Sedimentisphaerales; family UBA12454; genus CAZOPG01. Next base: position 2,003 of record CAZOPG010000026.1, read on the forward strand.
ACAGACATAAGTATGGATTTGCAAGCTAGTACTGGAAGAATACAGAGCTATCCACTAGCCTGTATCTGTTTTGAGTTGTTCTTTTCGATAATGCTTAGTGGTAGATTTATGGTTTCAAAACCTTCAATTCATAAAGTTGTTGTCCCGGGTCTGCCCTCCAGGCTTGAGCAGGTATGCGACACAATTCTTTCCCAAGCCAGAGCTAATAAGTATACCGAAGACGAAGTATTTGCCATGCATCTTGCTATTGAAGAAGCTTTCGCAAACGCTTTAAGGCATGGTAACCGCAACGATATGAAAAAAACAATTACAGTAGAGTACTCGGTTTCGCCGAAAAGAATTGATATATTTGTTACCGACCAGGGCTCAGGCTTTATGCCTGATGATGTGCCCGACCCAAGATGTGACGAAAATATTTATAAAACTTTCGGCAGAGGTGTACTGCTGATGCGTTCGTATATGGACAAAGTTGAATATAATAATCCAGGAAATTCTGTACACATGGTCAAATTTAAAGAAAAGAATAATAGATGATACCAAAAAGAACTGTTAGGTTCTTGTCAACAATATCTTGTATTGCCGTGTTGGCGTTTACCTCAGGTTGTGCTGAACAGGAAAATTATGATCCGGAAATTACCGGCAATGTTATAGGTCTGCATAGAAGTTCGACTCCGGCCGAGATCGTTATCCCTGCTCCACCAAAAGAAAAATCTGTCTATATTGCCAAAAGTATTCCGGCAGAATGGATACCGCCTAGGTACGTTGAGAAAAAATGGAAAGCGATCGTAATCCATCACTCTGCCACTGACAAAGGCTCTGCGGAGATTTTTGATAAATATCATAAAAATGGTAAAGGCTGGGAAGGTGTTGGCTATGATTTTGTCATAGGCAACGGAAACGGTTCTGGTAATGGGCAGGTGCAGCCGACATTTCGATGGCGGCTGCAAAAAACTGGCGCTCATTGCAGAACGGACTATACAAACTGGGCCAATAAAGATTCCATAGGCATTTGTCTTGTCGGAAATTTTAATAATACGTTCCCAAGTTCAACCCAAATATCTTCACTGGTCAAACTTGTTCGTTTTCTTAGTAACCGTTATAATATCCCAAAGAGCCGTATTTATGGCCATAACACGACCCCACGTCACAGCACAAAGACAGATTGTCCTGGTAAAAAATTTTCTGTGAAAAAATTCAAGTCAATGCTGTAACGCGACGACGATAGTTGCCTCAAGTAATTATACCAAACCGCCAGTTATTGTTTTTAATTTTTGTCAAAATGCAGTTTCCATCAAGTGTTTGTCCGGCGAGTTCTAACTCTATTTTGGTTTCATCCTGCGATATTATCCGGTATGTTCCGCTTTCAACAATGGCAACGCTGCCTCGGCCATTATTTACCGGCCCATGATACGTTAGAAATTTCAGCGGATGATCAAAAATTTTAACACCATTTGTTTCCTTTTTTAGCATACCCTTAGGGTTATTGTCGAGCCGGTATGTCTCTAAAGTTTGTCCGGATTCAAGCATAAAATCCCAGTGAACGCCTTTGTCGCTGGAATGTTCTTGGATAACAAATTTTTTCTCGTTTTCCATCGCGGCACCGCTCAATATGATTAAATTCTTTTTAGAGCCTAAAAATCATTGTGGCTGATTCTATAATCTATTATAATCCAATTTCAGGAAAAGTATATATGCCAGGGGAGCTGGCCAGTTTTTTATTTGGCAACAGCTGAGAAATCACTGAATTGTGATGACCCTATGAACCTGATCAGGTTAAAACCTGCGAAGGGAGGCTGAAATGGCAATCCAAGCACTCCTTTTGCGGGAGTGCTTTTTTGTTTTTTGGGACGTACTTATGAACAAATTAAAAATTGCGGACAGATCATTTGATTCTCGCCTTCTAATAGGCACAGGCAAGTTCCCGTCCTGCCGGATAATGGCCGAAGCCATTGAAGCCGCAGCGACGGAGATTGTAACAGTTGCTCTTCGCCGGGTGGATATCGAGAACGAAAACGACGACATGCTCAGCGCTATCGACCGGAACAAGTATCTGCTTTTGCCGAATACTTCCGGTGCACGTGATGCCGACGAAGCTGTTCGTCTTGCAAAACTGGCAAGGGCGGCAACAGGAATTAACTGGCTAAAGCTTGAAGTTACTCCTGACCCGTACTATCTTTTGCCAGACCCTGTTGAAACCCTAAAGGCCGCCAAAATCCTGGTCAAGGACGGTTTTATCGTCCTGCCTTACATCAATGCCGATCCTGTATTGGCAAAGAAACTTGAGGATGTTGGCACTGCGACGGTGATGCCGCTGGCCAGCCCTATAGGCTCAAACCAGGGAATAAAAACCAGAGACTCGATTGAAATAATAATTGCTCAATCCAATATCCCCGTAGTCGTCGATGCCGGCCTGGGCTTGCCCTCACACGCCGCCGAGGCAATGGAGATCGGAGCCGACGCGGTTCTCATAAACACTGCCATCGCCACGGCAAACGACCCTGTCCAAATGGCGGAAGCTTTCAAGTTGGCCGTCATTGCCGGGCGCAGAGCCTATGAGTCGGGATATTCCGCTGCCAGAAAACAGGCAACAGCTTCAAGTCCGCTTACAGGATTCCTGAGAGATAAATAAATGTCAACCACTGAAAAAAATCTCGATTTCAACTTTGAGTTATGGCAGGAAAAATTAAGCCAGGTTACCAACAGGGACGTAGAAAGTGCATTATCGCAAAGGCTCGGCACCTATGATCCGGATAAATTTCTTACCCTTATCTCCCCGGCTGCGGAAAATTATCTTGAGCAAATGGCCCAACTGGCCCACCATCTTACCATTCAGAGATTTGGGCGAACAATCAAACTTTATGCTCCGTTGTACCTGTCCAATTACTGTGTCAACAGTTGCCGATACTGCGGCTTCAATAGAGAAACTAAATTTCATCGCACAAGATTATCCATCGACCAGGCCATTCAGGACGCTGAGGTAATTGCATCTGAAGGATTCAGAGACATACTGCTGGTCAGCAGTGAAGACAGAAAATTCATCAGTATTGATTACCTGGCCGAACTTTCTGCCAGGCTCCGCAATAAATTCAGTTCGATATCTATTGAAATTTATCAGATGAGCACCGACGAATATGCCGAACTTTTCAAAGCTGGCATCGAGGGCGTTACGCTTTATCAGGAAACTTATAATCGTCAGGCCTACGAATTTTATCATCGTTCAGGCTCAAAAGCCGATTATGATGATAGATTAAAAACTCCCGAAAGAATCGCTTCTGCCGGGATGCGGCAGATAGGCCTTGGCGTACTCCTTGGTCTTGCCGATTGGCGGCTTGAAACGCTGGCACTGGCAGAGCACGGAAATTTTCTAATCAAAAAATATTGGCAATCTCACATTTCGTTTTCTTTCCCGCGTCTAAGGCCGGCTTTCGATGTGCCAAGCGAGCAGTTTGAACATTTGCTCAGCGACAAAAATCTCGTCCAGATGATAACTGCGCTGCGTTTATGTTTTGCCGATGTCAGCCTGACGCTCTCAACTCGTGAGCCGGCCGAATTACGAAATCATCTGATTAAACTTGGCATTACAAGATTAAGCGCTGGCAGCAAAACCAATCCAGGTGGCTATTCCGGCGACAGCGGGGCGGTCAAACAATTTGAGATAGATGACGACCGAAGCGCCGCAGAAGTTGCCGCAATGATAAAAAACGCCGGCTTCGACCCCGTCTGGAAAGACTGGGATTCCGCTTTTTTAGAGACGTGATATGAAAACTGATGTTTGCATAGTAGGGGCAGGAGCGGCAGGATTGTTTGCCTCAATTTTTGCCGCCGAAAACGGCGCCGAAACCATCGTTATAGAGCGAAACACAATTGTGTGCAGAAAGCTTCTGCATACAGGACGAGGACGTTGCAACCTTACTCATATAGGCTCTGTGAAAGATTTTGTCAGACTATACGGCCAATTTGGAAGATTTTTACAACACAGTCTTCACGAATTTTCCGCTGATGACTTACGGCAATATTTCACTCAACACGGCCTCGGAACAAAGGTAGAAAAACAGGGCTGTGTTTTTCCTATTACTGACCGCGCAAGCGATGTGTCTCGTGTGCTTTTTGACCATGCTCGAAAACTACCTATTAACTTTTTATTTGGCAAAAGAACTCAAAGTATTGAAAAAGACCAGAATGGTTTCGTCGTGCTTACAGACGGAGAAAAGATTTTGTCGCGAACGGTTATAATAGCGACCGGCGGGGCAACCTGGCCTTTTACAGGTTCGGATGGGGATGGGTATGGCTTTGCCAAAGCTTTTGGACACACAATAGTAGAGCCAAGGGCTTCGCTTACCTCTTTGATAACAGCTCAAAACTGGCCGAGGCAGCTTAGCGGTATAGGGATTCAAAATGTTATTATTAAAGCCAAGGTTGCAAATCGGAAGATTTCCACTTCCGGGGCGCTTATGTTTACGCATAATGGGATAGGTGGCCCAGCAGTTTTTGATTTTAGCAGGCTAATCACTGATTTTCTGCCAGATAAAGATAACCCAATAAAAATAACTATTGATATTATGCCTGAATATGAAATCGAACAGCTTGACAAAGAAATTATTCGCCTCTGTACAGAGCATCCCAAAAAGGATATCGCTGGGACACTTGTGGAATTTTTGCCAAGGGCTTTGATGTTGAGTCTCTGCAAACAGTTGGACCCATCAAAGACTATCCTGGCAGGTACACTTTCTAAAAGCCAGCGAAAACAGTTGGTAAATATGCTTAAAAAAATGCCGCTATCAATCACAGCCACTGGGCCACTCGCCGAAGCGACTGTTACTCGCGGCGGCATCAGCATTGAGGAAATTGATTCCAAGACAATGGAATCAAAATTGTGTCCGGGTTTTTTCTTTGCTGGAGAGGTTATAAATGTCGATGGTCCTTGCGGTGGTTTCAACCTGCAAATTGCTTTTTCAACAGGTCAACTTGCCGGCAAGACAGCAGCCCAACATTCAGTTTGAGTTACCATTTGAGATAACACTTGTAGTGTCGATGAAAAATGCCTATCGCTCGCATAGTAACAATCGCCAGGGCCTGTATACCGATATCAGCCAGGAGATGCAGCAGTACTATCATTTCGCCCTTCTCACCGACCTCGCCGTAATCAACCGCTATCCATTGAAGCTGCCATGTAATTATCAACAGAGCCACCAATACAAAGTAAGGCCAAAACGCCTTAACTATTGGCTCGAAAAACTGATCGACCCTGGCCAGCATAATAATATCCCTGCCGATTGATATCGTCAAAACTGCCATTGGAAAAAGAAACAACCCTAACATCGCCAGCACATATAAAGGCCACTTCATTTCAATTCCGACAGCCTTGAAAATCCCGATAGCAATAATACAAGGCAACTCAACTATCAACATCGCAATGAAAAAAGTGTATGCGTATATGATCGCCTTTCTGATAAAACCTTTCCATCCCTCCAGATAAACCTGGGGCAATACCTCTATATCAAATGCGGTAGATTCAATTATCTCCGCATAGTACCAGAATAACACTCCCCATGTGATTACACCCATCACATAGCCGAACGGCACAAATATGTCAAGAGTTCCTCCTGAACGCATTGGTATCCTAATCTGAAAATTTAAATAAATTGTAAAGAACTGTACTATAACCATGGTGGCAATAAAAACCAGCCCGGTTACGCTTTGCCGGCTCGTGAACAACTTCCAGCTATCGGCAAATACTGCTTTATAAAATCCCGGCAACGGCTCCCCCGTATCGTAGGATATTTCCAGCTTTTCGGGTTTGCCGCCGTCTTCGGCTGGGACGAGCATGAACTGGCCGCACTTGAGGCATCGGCACTGTCTGGCGATAAATTTGTCGTCAAAGGCACAAAGCGATTTACACTTCGGACAATAAAACGTAATCGTTGCCATCGGTCAACTTCCGTCGTCAACTACACTCATTGCATCTACAAAGCTTTTATAGTCATTAACCCATTTTTGTGCTTCGAGCAGGTCGATCTCTTTCCGCTTCACCAGCCTGGCCATGTGCCTTTCGAGCGTGATCATCTTTTCGTCGGGCCGATCCTTTGTTTTTATCTGCAATTGCGAATACAGCTGTTCAATTTTTCCCGTACGAATAAGGTTTGCGCAGCCGTAGTTATTATTGAGTATCTCCATTGCGACGATTCGTCCCGTTCCATTTTTCTTTGGCACCAGCTTTTGGCATATCACATACGCCAACCCGAGCGACAACTGGTTCCGCACTTCATCCTGTCTTGAAGACGGAAAGTAATCTAGGATTCTTGTTATTGTGCCTGTAACATCTCGTGTATGCAGTGTTGAAAACACGAGATGTCCCGTTTCAGCGGCCATAAGCGTCATCGCAATAGTTTCAGCGTCGCGCATTTCTCCGACAAATATAATATCCGGGTCCTCACGCAGCATCGCTTTAAGCCCGTTTGCGAAGGTATCAACATCTCTGCCGACTTCTCTTTGTGATATCATAGAGTTTTTCTGTTTGTATATATATTCTATAGGGTCTTCCACCGAAATAATTCGGCAAGCCTTTGTCTGGCTTATTCGGTCGATAAATGACGCGATGGTCGTTGATTTTCCCGCGCCGGTTATGCCTGTCATTAGCACCAGCCCCTGCTGACTTCGAACAATATCTTTCCATACATCGTTTGGAAAGCCGATTTCCTCCAGCGGAGGTATATCCATACCAAGTGCGCGAATAGCTGCGCAAATTCCGTCGTTTTCCATAAAAACATTGATGCGAAACTGCAAAGAGGCATAATGATATGAGCAGTCCACATTGTTGGTGGCCTTGAACTCAGCGATTTGCCTTTCACCGAGCAGCGGGTAAATAAGCGATTCCGCAATCTGTTTGGTTACAACAGCACCCTTGAGTTTCATCAGATTACCATCAACCCGATATGCAGGCTGCGTGCCGATTTTGATATGCAGGTCAGAAACACGCATAGCCCCATGCTTTTCAAAATACGCCAGCATATCGCTCATGCTCCAGTGCCCGCTGTCAGCCGTCTCGTAGATTTTATTATCGACAGAATATTCTTGTGCCATCTGCGCCCTCGATTTCAGAAAAAAAATATCTCCCACAGCCGATTTACATTTTAATTATAGCAGGAATTAACCACTTTGGCAATAAAACATAAAAACAATATTTGTTGCAACTTTTCTCATTAGTCATTAAAATTGCCCCTTATTATGCCAGAATGGACGATACAAAAACTTCTTAACTGGATTACTCAATATTTTACGGACAGCAATATTGATGCACCCAGGCTCAGCGCCGAATTATTACTCTCCTGCGTTCTTGGTCTTGAGCGTATAGAACTATACACAAATTTTGACAAGGTTGTTGTCAAGCCCGATCTTGACCGATTGCATTCTATCGTTAAACGCTGCATCAACAACGAGCCGATCCAGTACCTCATCGGCAGATGCGAATTTTATTCTATCTCGCTGAAAGTCTCCGCTGACTGCCTCATCCCACGTCCCGAAACCGAACTGCTTGTTGAACGTGCGATAGAAATCTTGCGAACCCGCACAGGCCCCCAATATGTCTGTGACCTATGTACGGGTAGCGGCTGTATAGCCGTGGCCATCGCCAAAAATTTTGAAAACGCCCGCATTATCGCCACCGACATTTGCGACAAAGCCTTGACTATCGCCGCCGAGAATATCGCCCGATACAACCTGCACGACAGGATTGAACTGCTCAATGGCGACCTGTTCGCCCCAATAATAGACCAGCTTGACAGGCCGGAATTTGATTTAATTGTTACCAATCCCCCCTACGTTAGTACCGCCGAATATGAAGCCCTTGAGGAAAACGTCAAAAACTACGAACCTGAACACGCCCTGCATGCCGGCCCGAAAGGCCTTGATATTTACCGCAGAATCGCCGCCGAGATCGACCGCCACCTGAAACCGGCAGGGGCCTTAATTGCCGAGATCGGCTACGCCCAGGGCCCAGCCGTGGCAGAATTATTCGAAAGCACAGAAATTTTCACCGACATAAAAATCGAAAAAGACCTAAGCAACAACGACCGCATACTAATCGCAACAAAAAAAACTTAACAATTTAACCGTTTTGGCGTATGCCATAATAAGGGTCTTAAGTAGAAGTTCACCGTCTTTTGAAAGGATAAAATAATGCGTGGATTAAAAATATGTCTCTGGATAGCTGGCATTTTATGTCTGCTGAGTGTATTTGGGATGTTCCTGCCCATCTCGACATTGGAGTGTTTTACCGGCATCTTTGGCGTTGAAACGCTCCCGGGTACCCCGCTGTTTTCCTATGCGGTTCGTGTAATGTCCGCCACATATGTTGGGGTGGGTCTGTTCTTTGTGATTCTCGCTCTGGCCCCGATGAAGTACGGCGTAATGGTGCCGTTCGCCGCCGTTACCACATTGTTATTAGGAATCTTCTGTGGGATAACAGGCCTTACAACAGCGATGCCAACTTTATGGTTCATGGGCGATGCTCTGAGTTGCATCATACTGGGCATTCTAATCTTCATGTTTTGGCGAAAAGCAAAGCTAACCTGACCTTCGCGTATCAACTCAGCAGAGCCGTGACTGTGAGGGAGCGGTAATTAAAAGGGTACGTACAATTTCCCATTGCAGAGTCGTCTCATTCGCACCGGAGCAGCTTGAAGCCACTTTTTTCATCGAGCTTGCGTGCCGCTTTTACGCCGACGATTTCGATTATCGTAACTTCCAGGATCAGGAACGTACTTGCTCCGCCACGAGGGCAGCCCACAACTGTTTCATCGCCTCTGCCGGCAGCGGTATGAATGTGCAGCTTTGGCTCATCACCATCGCAATAAATTGTGCCTACGCCCAGTACTTCACCAGGTCCAATGAATTTTTTGAAGTTTGGCTCAATCTTAGGCTCTTCCACTTTAGGTCCGACAACAACATCAGCCTTGCGAAATCCGCCCGTAATAAAAACCGCCGCCGATTTGATATTTTCTTTTGTGGCGATAGCCTCTATTGATTCGTAAATATCCTCGCCTTCAAAAAGACGAGCCGCGACCACTCTTCCTGTTTGTCCAACCGAATATTCCATGATTTATCACACCATTAGGATTGTTTATTTTTCTTTATTCGTTTTTTCATACGTTTAGCTTTGCTGCGAAGTTTTCCATACACAACAGCTTCCAACAAGCCAGCCAAGCCAAGCCACTGAATTATCGTTGCCAATATAGCATCTTTGCCGATAATATAATGCCGTCTTGGCCGGGCCGTCTGCATAATTTTAACGATTTTGTTAGCGACTTTTTTTGGATTATCCGCCCGCGGAATAACCTCCTTAAACATCAACTGGAGAAAACTTTTGTTCCAGTTGAACATCGGTGATTTTCTATCATAAAAATTCTCGGACAGGTTCGCGTTATTTCTGATCACCTCGGTTTTATGGTAGCCAGGCTCAACAGAAACAACCTTAATATTAAACGGGCGCAGCTCAAGCCGAACGGACCTGCTAAATCCTATCAGTGCATGTTTGGCCGCACCGTAAGCCGAATTGAACATATGTCCGATTCTCCCCGCCAGAGAGGCGACGTTGATTA
>CAZOPG010000027.1:0-10981 GCA_964581585.1 uncultured Planctomycetaceae bacterium
TAACGAAATTCCAGAACGCCGTATGATACAATTATCTGTCATATTTGTCAATAGAATGTTTTTGGGTCGAAAATCCTGTCCTAAACCAAATTTTTATCGAGAAACTGGATTTCTTTTTGCCTGTCCCAGTGGTTTACTCTTTGCAGGGGTGTTTGCTTTATGTGGGGGTAGAGAATCGCTTTGCCGTCAATTTTTGTTTCTTTGATCATCTTTAGCACATCTATTGCATTGTCGAGGGAACCTACTGCGGCGACGTAATTTCCGGCGTCGATGTCTTTGTTGGCGATGGCTTTTAGTGTAGCGGCCATGTCGCTGGGGTCGCCTCCGCTTGAGCCTACGAGTTTGATCTCTTTATAGTGAACGGCCAGGGCGTCAAGCTGCAATATGTGTTTGCCTTTGGGCAGGCCGCCAAAGAGGTTGGCGACGCCGCCGGGTGCGAGTAGTTCGAGAGCGTTTTGCTGAACTGGTTGTATGCCTACGGCCAGGATTATGTCGTCGGCGCCAGCATTGTTGGAAACTTCGTTTACAGTCTGGTTGAGCTTGTCTGGAGTTACGCAAATTAGCTGGCAGTTTTTATCTTTTGCTTTTTGGCCGATATTTTTCTGTACCGTGTCGAGTCTGTCCTGTTCAAGATCGGAGACGATTAAAACCCGCGGGCAGAATCGCAATGCAAGTTCAGCGTGCACCCTGCCCATTGCGCCGGCTCCTATTACAACGCTAACCCCCCTGCTCAATAGTCCGAGCTGGGGCACTCTTTCGTCGTGAGGGCCGTCTTTTATTATATGATAATTTCTCTGCTGGGCGGAATAAATACAACTGACCGGTTCGGCCATTGAAGTTTCGTAATAAGCTAAGTTTTCATCCGGCAGCTGGAGGAGGCAATCGGCCTTTAGAACTTCCTGCTGAATGCAGATATATTGGGCCAGATGTCCGCCGAGTGTGTATCCGACGGCGCATTTGGGCATTGTGGCGGCGTTGTCATTGTAACGTTCTCTGTGCAGAATCGGTGAGACGGCTACGGCGGGCTGGATGGCAAATCTCTGGCCTGGCTTGTATTTGTCTTTGAGATTTTCACCGATTTTCACAATGGTTACGGCTCCCTCATCGCCGAGAATTACGGGGTATTTTTTCATATCCCAGCCGTTGATGAAGGTATGTTGCGAGCCTTGGGCGATTAGCTTGAGAATGCTCGTACAGACCCCGGCTGCATCAACTCTTGCTAAAAGCTGTTCCGGGCCGATTTCGGGGATTGGGACATCTTCGACGGCGAGATTTTCAAATCCGCTGCCCCTGGCGATGACCGCCTGCATTGTTGCCGGGAGATTGAAATCAATATTTGAACGGTAATTGTCGTAATTTGTAGTCATTTTTAGCTCTCACAGAAAAAGATTATTAATGGCGTCAGGATATACGTTTGATTGGCTCAGGTCAAGAGCGAAAATGTTGGTTTGATTCCCTGCTGAAACTGTGTTAAACTGCATTTCGAATGAAAGGGAATTTTAGAGAAGCTGTTTTGTGGGATACTGCTGATGGCGGGAAAGTTCGGTGCAGGCTTTGTAATTTTCGCTGTCTAATCGGTCAGGGACAAACCGGTCGCTGCCGGGTGCGTAAGAATATCGACGGAAAGTTGTATTCGCTCAATTATCACAAACTTTGTGCGGCTAATGTTGACCCGATTGAGAAAAAACCACTGTTCCATTTTCAGCCGGGATCGAAGAGCTTTTCCATCGCTGCTTTGGGGTGCAATTTTCAATGTCAATTCTGTCAAAACTGGCAGATAAGCCAGGTTGACATCAAGCAGGCAAGCGAAACTGAGCAGACGCGGCCGGAGAGTATAGTTGCCTCAGCGGTGAGCGGCGGGTGCAGGAGTATTGCTTATACGTATACTGAGCCGACAATTTTTATGGAGATATGTAACGACTGCGGGCCCCTTGCGAAGGAGGCTGGCTTGGCTAATGTTTTTGTAAGTAACGGCTTCATGACGACAGAAGCGATAGATTTCGCAACCGACTGGCTCGACGGGATCAATATCGATTTGAAATCGTTCAGCGATGAATACTATCGAAAGCTCTGTTCCGCTAGATTGGGGCCCGTGCTGGATACTATCGATTATATCGCTAATCACACGAATATCTGGCTGGAACTTACAACACTTGTTGTGCCTGGCCAGAATGATTCCGATAATGAGTTAAAACAAATCGCTGAATTTATCGCCAAAGTTAACCCCAATATCCCCTGGCACATCAGTCGATTTTATCCACAATATAAATATACCGATTCGGCTCCTACGTCGGAGAAAACTTTACGGCGGGCCTACGATATAGCAAAGACAGCAGGTCTGCATTATGTTTATATCGGCAACCTCCCTGGTGCCAAAGCCGAGAATACCTACTGCCCAGGCTGCGATAAACTGCTGATTGAACGGTTGGGTTATATTATTAAAGCTAATACAATAAAAAACGGAACCTGCCCCGGATGTGGCACAATAACAGCGGGCTTTGAACTTTAAATTTTTTAGGATTGAATATGAAAATAGTAGCGGATGAGAATATACCGTATGTAAAAAAATGTTTCAGCTCCTTGGGAGAAGTTGTAACAATTTCCGGCCGGAAGATCGGCAATGATGTCGTAAGAGATGCTGACGCCCTGCTTGTTCGCAGTATTACGAAGGTGGACAAAATACTGCTTGCTGGCAGCGGCGTTAAGTTTGTCGCCACCGCCACTATTGGAACCGAGCACATTGACCAGGATTATCTTGCGCAAAATAATATTGGTTTCGCCTCGGCTCCCGGCTCAAATGCCAATTCAGTGGCGGAATATATTGTGTCGGCGTTGCTGAACCTGGCGGATAAATATAGTTTTGATCCCGCAAATAAATCTATCGGCATTGTCGGCGTAGGAAATGTCGGAGGCAAAGTTGAACAGAAAGCCAAAGCGATGGGGATGAAAGTTTTTCTGAATGATCCACCATTGGAAAGGCAAACTCACGATGCAAAATATCTTCCACTGCCCGATTTGTTCGACTGTGATATAATAACAATGCACACGCCATTAACTTCTCAAGGGATGGATAATACTTATCATCTGGCGAATGAAAAGTTTTTTAATTCGCTAAAAGACGGGGCTATTTTTATCAACAGCTCTCGCGGCGGCGTAACAGATACACAAGCTTTGAAGAAAGCTTTAACTGCTGACAAGGTCAAGGCGGCGGTTCTTGATGTCTGGGAAGGTGAGCCGAGCATCGATATTGAACTGATGAAGATGGTCGATTTCGCAACGCCTCATATTGCAGGGTATTCCTATGACGGCAAGGTGGCAGGGATGATTATGATTTACGATTCGCTGTGCGAACATTTTGGAGTTAAAGCAAAAAACACAATTGATGATTTTCTGCCTGATCCACATGTAAGCGAAATAAAAATCGACTGTACTGGAAAAAATATTCTTTTAGAAACTGTCAATCAGCTTTATGATATAAAAAAGGATGATGCAAAGTTGCGGTCAATCGCTGATGAGCCGGTCGAGGAGCAGGGCCGGTTTTTTGATGGGTTGCGAAAAAATTATCATATTCGCAGGGAGTTTCAGAATACTGAAATTATTTTACCGAAAAGTTTGAGCTCGATTGGAAAAATTTTGGCCGGAATTGGTTTTAAAATAAAATAACTTTTTAAGGAGATTGTCATGAAGTGTCAAGGATATGTTTGTATTATTTTTTTAGTGTGTTTGGCCGCCAGCGTGGTCGTTGCTGATGCAATTTCAGGTGAAGAGAAAGACAAGGCTAAATTGTCGGAACAAACCGTTGTTGTGGAGGCCTACCTGCTACAAGTTCGCACCGAAGCATTGTATAGCAAAGGCAGTGCCGCAGTTCCCATGAAAAAAAAAGAACGTGTAACACTACTAAAATTACTCTGGTGCCTGACCGACCCGAATAACGGTCAGGTAATTACCGCTGCCAGAACTTCTGCCCGTAGCGGCAACAAAGCTTCGACGGGAACGAGAAGAAAACAGGTAATAGGTAAAGACATGTATACAAACAATACCTCCTTTGAAACGGCAAATCACCTTTGGCCCGACGGGCGAATTTCGGTAAAATATGCACTTCAATTGAATGCGGTTGACCCCATAGCTCCCGTATCTGAAGGTTTGCCCATTAGTATGATCTCGCACAATACGCAAAGTGAAATCATCCTCAAACCGCAGGTGGCCACAATAGTTGGAAGTTCCCAGATTGGTGACACGGCGCTGTTTCTGGTAATGTATACCGAAGTGCTCAAATGAAACAGCCGGCAAACATAATCAATTGGCCGACAGGCCGTCTGGATTTTTCCAGCGGGACTATCGTTATGGGTATTTTGAATATAACGCCGGACTCGTTCAGTGATGGCGGCAAGTTTCTCGATGTCGACAAAGCTGTAGCCGAAGGGCTAAAGATGGTCAAGGACGGTGCTGCGATAATTGACGTCGGGCCAGAATCAACCCGTCCCGGCTCAGAGCCTGTCTCTACAGAAGAGCAAATTAAAAGAGCAATTCCTGTTATTGAAAAATTGGTATCACTGACAGATATACCAATAAGCATTGATACGCGGAATTATGAAGTCGCTAAAGCAGCCGTCGATTCTGGCGTTTCGATGATAAATGATATCACAGCATTGGCCGATGAAAGAATGTCAAAACTTGCAGCGGAAAGTAACTTGCCCGTCGTTTTGATGCACATGCAGGGGAAGCCAAAGACGATGCAGGCCGAGCCTCAATATGATGATGTTGTCGGCGAAGTTCTGAGCTTTTTGCTCGAAAGAGCCGAGGCTGCTCAAAAAGCCGGCATTGCCAAAGATAAAATTTTCATCGATCCCGGAATCGGTTTTGGCAAAACGGGCGAACACAATCTGCTGCTGTTGAAAAATATTGAAAGATTCGTCGGTAGCGGCTGTCGGGTTATTTTGGGCACAAGCAGAAAAAAAATTATCGGCGATTTAACCGGCAGAAAAGACCCCGCCCAAAGAGTTTTCGGAACCGCCGCGACAGTTGCTTTGGCGGTAGCAGCGGGAGTTTCTATAGTTCGTGTCCATGACGTTGCGGCTATGGTCGATGTTGTGAAAGTTGCAAATGCCCTCAGGCCTGGGCATTCCACTGTTCAAGATTTCTGATCCTTTGGCCGTCATCCCCCTGTTCCTTATCATATGCATATTCTCGGAGTTTATCGCACGGAAAGTTCGAACACTGACCGCAATGCTGCAATTCTTTTTCTATGCAACAGGTGGCCAGATCGCATTTACCCCAAAATATTAGTCCCTTTGCCTTAATACATCCTGGACAATTGACTTTCTCTTTGTATTCGCACTGGTCGCAATTAGTTCCACATCTACTTGGAAATTTATTATTCATTCACAGGCTCCCTTCACAGCATATAGCCACCATCTTATTTTATTTTGCTTGCCTGTTCTTGGTTGTCGCTCAAAGTATATTGTCATCTCCAAACCCTCGGTGCATCTTACTTTGAACCAGTGTTTTCGCAGATACATCTCCGAACCGCCGCTTTTGCATCGACCTGATTCCTTCCACTTTTCCAGTACTTCAGTAATGGTGTATTCTTTATTTCGCCATATGAATTGGCCGGGAAGTCCGGGCTCACCGCAGGCCATGGCAGCGGTATCAAATGTGCCAGCAACTGGCTTGATCGACTCACTAATGAATTCGTCGTCTTGCATACTTTTGTTTCCCCGCGATTTTTACTTCTCAATCTGCAAAGATAATCTTAAGCACTTCGTTTACTTTTTTGACGAAGACGAATTTCATTCCTTTTTTAGCCTCTTTCGGAACCTCGACCATCTCCTTTTTGTTTCTGTAGGGGAGGATGACGGTTTTTATGCCAGCCTGTTTGGCCGCTAAGGTTTTTTCTTTTAGTCCGCCGATTGGCAGAATCAGGCCTTTAAGTGTTATTTCGCCAGTCATAGCTACATCAGGTTTGGCCGGTTTGTTCAGCAGGAGTGAAACTATCGCGGTGAACATTGCCGCTCCTGCACTTGGCCCATCCTTTGGAATCGCGCCTGCCGGGACGTGAATATGAAAATCATGCTTCTCGAATATCTCCTGGGGTATGTTGAGTTTTTTTGCGTTGGCTTTTACTACAGAAAAGGCCGCTTGGGCGCTTTCCTTCATTACCTCACCGATCTGGCCGGTTAGAATCAGTTCCCCCTTGCCCAGCATCGAGAGTGCTTCGACAAAGAGTATCTCTCCTCCATAAGGTGTGTAGGCAAGGCCGGTAACAACGCCCGGAGTGGCGGTTCGCATGGCAAGTTCTGATTCGTGCCTGATAGGGCCAAGAATTTCTGCCATGTGTTTTTTACCGATTGTCGCTCTTTGCTTTTGTCCTTTAGCGATTTGTGTAGCAATGGATCTGCAAACCGCGGCGATATCACGCTCAAGATTTCTGACGCCGGCCTCGGCAGTGTAACTACGTATCATCATCAGGACCGCTTCATCTTTTATAGTAAGCTTTGTTTTGCTCAGGCCATGCTCAGACAATTGCCTTGGAATCAAATATTTTTTGGCGATGTTGAGTTTTTCATTTTCCGTATAGCCTGGCAGCTCAATTATTTCCATCCTGTCCATCAGTGCCGGGGGAATAGGCTCGGTATAATTCGCAGTGCCTATGAACATTGTCGTTGACAAATCGAAGGGCTGATCGAGGTAGTGGTCGGTAAATGAGTTGTTCTGCTCCGGGTCGAGTACTTCCAGTAGAGCGCTGGCGGGGTCGCCTCTGAAGTCGGCGCCGATCTTGTCCATCTCGTCCAGCATAAACACGGGGTTTTTGCTGCCGCATTTCCTCAGCTCCTGCAGAATTCTGCCCGGCAAAGCACCAATATACGTCCTGCGGTGTCCGCGAATATCCGCTTCGTCCCTGATTCCTCCCAGTGAAACGCGAATAAATTTTCTTGACATCGCCCGTGCGATGGATTTGCCAAGGCTCGTTTTGCCCACGCCTGGAGGGCCAATAAAGCATAGTATTGGACTTTTGCCGGTCGGGTTGAGTTTTCGCACGGCGAGAAATTCGAGCACACGTTTTTTGATTTTTTTCAGGCCGTAATGGTCCTTGTTCAATATTCGCTCGGCCTTGTCGATGTCAAGCGAATCTGTTGTACTAATGCTCCAGGGCAGTTCACAGACCCATTCAAGGTATGTGCGTATAACGCCATATTCCGGTGAGGCGATTGGAGTTTTATCCATTCTATCAAGTTCGCGAAGAACCTCTGCCTGAGTCTTTTCGGGCATTTTGGCCTGCCTGATTTTTTTGTCAAGCTGCTTTACTTCTTCTGTCTTGCGGTCATCCTGACCCAGTTCACTCTGAATTGCCTTTAGCTGTTCCTGCAGAAAATACTGTCGCTGGCTCTTATCGACGGAATCCATTACCTGTCCCTGAATCTTGTGGCTAAGTTCCAGAACTTCAAGCTGGTTGGCCAGTGCGAGGGAAACTTTTTCAAGACGCTTCTGTGCGTTCATCTCTTCGAGCAGTTGTTGTTTTTCTCCCAGGGAAACATTGAGATTTGCGGCCAGAAAATCCGCTAGTGCCGAAGGGTGCTCTATGTTTTCCAGCAGAATAGCAGCTTCTTCAGGAACATTAGGACTTAGATCTATGACCCTGTTGGCCGCACCGCGTACATTTACCATCATGGCCTTAAGTTTTTTTGTCACCCGCGTCTTGCTTATCAAGGGCTTTATTCTCACCTTCATATAGGGATCGGTAGCAACCAGTTCAAGAATCTTGAACCGCAGCAGGCTATGCACAATAACATTCAAGGAGCCATGAGGCATTTTAATTATTTTAAGAATCGAAGCAGCGGTACCAACCGAATATATGTCTTTTATTCCAGGCTTTTCTGTATCAGGGTTTCGCTGAGTTACCAGCCCGACCATAGATTCATTCGGCTTGCAGTCAGCCAAGAGACGTTTACTTTTTTCTCGGCCTATCGCCAGCGGAGTTACCGTGCCCGGATAGATTACAACATTGCGAATGGGTAGGATACCGATCACCTCAGGTAATTCAAACTCCATCTGCAAATCGCCAACGTCGCCGTCTTCAGAATGTATGTACGGCTCAAGATTAACAATATCTACTAATCTCATATTATTCATAACTTTTATTCTCGACTTTCACTTATAGTTAGTAACTCTACACAATTCAGGTTTTGCTGGTAACGTATGATAATACAGCACATCGGGCTGGACTGCAAATAAAAGGTTTATTAAAAGAAAAACACAAAAAAAGTTTTGTATTTGCGATGATAGTTGATTAGAATATGCAGGTTTCTTATTGGAGCAAGGCCTGTGTCAGATATTGATATTGTAATCGAAATCGCCGAAAAAGCTTTCGCCGGCGGTAATGGTAACGGCAATTACCGGCTGTGGGATCGAGCCCAGCGGATCGCCCGTAATGTGGAACATATCATCGATCTGGAAAACCTGCTTGAAACCGATATCCCCATCGACCGGTTTTCACTGGCAGTGGCAGCGTATTTTAGTTATGCCCACCTAGCTCACAAGGCCTGCAAAACAGCTGGAAAATTTCCACAAACAGAAGCCGAAACAGCATTTGAACTATCCGCTAAAATCGCCGCCGAGAAGCTAAATACCGTGCTCTCTGACTTGCAAACAATTAAGGTGGGCAAAATCATAACAGAATCTGGTAATCGTTTTACCAAAATGACCGAAGCTATTATACTTTCGGATGCCCGCAACCTCGATGATATGGGTGCGGTCGAGATCTTTTCTGAACTGGGCAGGTTCCTTTCCGAAGGCAAAGGTCTATCAGAATTGCTGAACAGTTGGCGCCGCAAAGTCGCTTATCACTATTGGGATGCCAGACTCAAAGAAAGTTTTCGTTTTCCATCGATACAGCTATTGGCTCAGCGAAGGTTTGATGCTGTTGCGAACTTTATGAATCAGCTTGAGATCGAAATTTCCGCATCTGACATTAAAGATTTGACGCTGACAAGGGTGAACGCTTGACCTTGGTGGTATTTCTGATATAATAACGGAGATTCTTTATTTTGGTGAAAGGCAAACGTTGTCATGAAGCATAAACATACCAAGGCGGTTTTTCCGGGCTCCTTTGACCCAATAACCAACGGGCACCTGGATGTTATACATCGCGGAGTTAAGCTTTTTGACGAATTGATAATCGCAGTGGGCAAAAGCCCTTTGAAGAATGAGTTTTTCTCCCCTGTTGAGCGTGTTGAAATGATAAAGGAACTCGTCGGCGATCTGCCCAGAGTTTATGTGCAAAGTTATGATTGCCTGACTGTTGAATATGCTGCTATGCAGGGTGCGAATGTTATGCTCAGAGGACTTCGGAACCTGACGGATGTGCAGTATGAATTTCAGTTGGCGATGACAAATCGTTCCGTTGCCGGCATCGAGACGGTTTTTATTATGACAAGTGAGCAGTATGGCTTTACCAGTTCAACGATGATTCGTGAGATCGCCGCACTGGGCGGTGATGTGTCGGGCCTTATTCCTCAAAGCGTTTACGAACGTCTGAAAGAACGGCTTAATGAGCAGCTTAAAGAGAAAAATCAGAGTATTTGACGAAGAGGTTTGTTATGTTTGTCATTAGCGTTGAAATAACGTTTAACGCTGAGCATCAGTTGAGCTTTGCCGATGGCTCAACTGAGCCGGCACACAGCCATAAATGGGCGGTTACCGCCGCAGTTGGCCGTGACAGGACAGACGAGAATGGATTGGTTTTTGATTTTGAACAATTAAAAAAGATGCTTCATGAAACTGTTGCTGAGTTTGAGAATGGCAAACTTGAAAATTTTGCCTGTTTCGGAAATAATGCCTCGGCTGAAAATGTTGCAAAATATATTCATGAAAAGCTGAAAGCCCAGATCAGCCCAATAATATCGCTTGAATACGTGGAAGTCCTCGAATCGGCTGGCTGCAGGGCAAAATATAACGAATAATAAAAATGGTCCAATCTCTTTAGTAGGAAAGTGTTATTGCCGATATATAGCTATGCAGTGTGAAAATTGTAAAGAAAATTCAGCTACGATTCATTTGACAGAGATCGTAAATGGTCAGCGCAGCGAAAAACATCTGTGCCAAGATTGCGCCGAAAAAGAAGGTATAACAACTAAGAGCCAGGTTTCGCTGAACGAACTGCTGAATTCACTTCTGGCAACACAGGAGCAGAAATCAGAAGCGAACCCTGACGAATATGCCCAATTGAAATGCCCCCACTGCGGAATAACGCTGGAGCAGTTTCGCCAGCAGGCGGTTCTGGGTTGCCCGCATGACTACGAAGTTTTCAGCAAGGTCCTTGGCCCACTAATTACAAAAGCTCATAACGGCAATGCGACACATTCCGGAAAGGTACCCGCCGGCATTGAAGAAACTGTTAAGAGCCAATCAAAAATTCTGAAGCTTGAAAAGCAACTTAAGGAAGCAGTGGCAAAAGAAGATTATGAAACTGCCGCTAAATTGCGGGACGAAATAAAACAACTGCAATGAAACTTACCGATATAAGCTCACATATCACGGGATGGTTCGATGGTTCCGGGCCGTTATCTGACATTGTAATTTCCTCACGTGTTCGGCTTGCGCGAAACCTGGAGGGGTTCAACTTTCTTTCGCGTTGTGATGAAACTGGCAAACTTGAAATTCTCGCTAAGATCAAAGATGTCATTCTGTCTCTGGATTCCCTGACAGAAAGATTCTATATCGATATCAGTAAATCTGAGGCGATAGAAAAAAGTTTTCTGGTCGAACGGCATCTCATCAGCCGAGGCCTGGCCAGCAATAAAGGCCCTCGTGGTGTTGTTGTCGCGGATAATGAATTGTTCGGCGCTATGATAAACGAAGAGGACCATCTGCGACTGCAGGTCTTAAAGTCAGGGCTTAACCTTAGAAGCTGCTGGGAGAAAATAAATGCCATCGACGATCTGATCGAGGCGAAACTCAGATATGCATTTGATGCCAATTACGG
>CAZOPG010000028.1:0-2210 GCA_964581585.1 uncultured Planctomycetaceae bacterium
CGAGCTAACCTTAATTTCTTTTTCGGAACCATCAGCATCAAGCAGCCAGGCCACTGTAGGCGTCAGCTTTATTAACGACTCGATACTTGCCCGGGCACCTAAGGCTGTTCGCGTTTCAACCAGTTCGCTGAGCAATGCGAAAAACGCCACGATGCCGGCCGTTACATACTCACCCATCGCAAAGGCAGCGACTATCGCCAGGGCGACAAGTTCATCCATATGCATGTGCTTATGAATAAGGCCCTTGATAGCATGGACGATTATCGGCAGTCCAAGCAGGGCTGCCCCGACCATTGCCAGCAGTTCGGCAATCTGGCTGTCTTTGCCGTAAAACAGCGGCGCGATTACACTGTTGATCAGCAGAACGCCACCAACAAGAGTACCCAAAAGAGCAACACTGATCCGTACCTGCCTGGCTTCTGTGTGCGAATGAGCAACTTCATGTTCTTTCAAATTTAAAATTTTGTGAGGCATGTTACCTTATCTCATATTTATTATAGTGATTATTCAGCAGCCTTTTTCTTTAAGGCTGGATCCCGATTTACAAGCACGCGGAATTCAACATTCTTCGCACCAGCGGCCGGCTGGACGATAATAGTTTCCTGCACATTTGTAAGCACAGCTTCAATAGCATCCTGATAAATTTTCTGCAATACAAGCTTTGGCCTTTTGCGATATTCAGGCAGCAGTTTCCGCAGATACTCGGCACGAGCCCTGGCATTTTCCACAACCTGTGTTCTATATGCACGGGCCAAGGCAAGAATTTCAGAAGCCATTCCTGTAGTTTCGCTTAGCGTATTTTCAGCATAGCTTTGTGCCTCTGTAATTTCCTGCTGGCTCTGGTTACCCGCCTTAATTGATTTTTCAAACGCATCGGCTATCTGTATTGGCCAGGTAATTGGACTGGTGATCTGAACGGAATCAACTTCAATTCCGCTGTTGATGTTATCGAGCTTGCTCTGGAGCAACTTCTCAACATCATCTGAAATCTGGGCATCACTCAAAATAGCTTCATCAATACTGTAATTGACTAGCGTGGAAATGATTGCCTCCGACAGCATGGCCTCCAGCAGCGGTTTAAGTTCAGCTTCAACAACACCTGCAAAACTTTCGCCTGGAGCAGGAGCTTTTACAAATACATTTTTGAAGAAAGGCTCAGGTTCGGCAATCTTATAGGTCAACTTCCATTTGGAATGTACGATATTATAATCGTTGCCGCTCATACCCGCGACACTGTCATTTCTCGTAAGGCAGTATCCATCAGCTAAAGGATCCAAACCCTGTCCTGGCCTGCTTCTTTGTTCATTGTACCAGAAGGAATTCAGCGACATGGACAATATAGCACTTTTGCCAGGCAGCTTGACGATTGTATCGATTGGATATGGAATGGCCAGATGCAGTCCCGGCTCAAGTACACGTTCGGTGGTAGTTGTTCCGCGAATTTTGCCAAGCCGCAGGACAAGGGCACACTCATCCGGGGCAACGGTAAAAACGCCTGACAGAAAGAAAATAATAATCAATATGCTTATTATCACTTTCAATACGACGAAGCTGATCTTCAACGCATCAGAGAGACTCTTGTTAGCAGGGTCCAACTCCGCTGTGAACAACTCAGCATCGTGGTCGTGGTCATGACTATGATTGTGATTGTGATGTATGTCTTCTGCCATAATAATTTCTATCTAACAAAACTATTTACTGTTCGGTTTAATATCCGGCATTTCTCTAAGCAGCTTAAAGGGTTCGGCATCCGCAGGCAAAACCACGGTTGCACGGTTCTTGAGAATTTTCCTGAGAGCTTCGATCTCACGCAAGAACATCGCAAACTCAGGATCCTCTTTCAGCAGTTTATAATATTGAGCCGCCTCGGCATCGCCTGTGCCTCGAATCGCCGTGGCCCGGGCCTCGGCCGAGGCCAGTAATTCTGTTCGTTTAGCATCAACATCTACTCTTATTTTCATCGCTTCCGTTTCGCCTTGAGCGATAGTAAGGTCGGTTTTCCGCTTACGGTCAGCACTCATCCGGGCAAAAACGTCCTCTGTTACTTTATCGCTTATCTTAAGCAGCTTTATCCCAACTGCCTTGATTTCGAGGCCGTAAGCTTGTTTTATTGGGCCTGCGAGCAATTCGAGCATCTGGCTTTCGATTTCGCCAAATCTTATCTTTGCCGGGTCGGTATTTACAAAATCGTTGAAATAATGCTGACCTAT
>CAZOPG010000028.1:2310-10965 GCA_964581585.1 uncultured Planctomycetaceae bacterium
ACCTGAAAAGAAATAAACGACAATAACAGAACCGCCAGAATAACTACAACCAAACAAACAATTGCTGTGTTTCTCATTTTTCTTACCCTATTCTATATTTTACTATTTTTCTGTTGTATCGATATCATATAGGTCCGGCATCAGCTTCTCATTAAGGTCGATAATGAATACCTGATGGTCATTCGCATCGGCCGCGACAATATATTTTCTTATGCCGCCAAGTGCATCCTCAAGCATTGACAATCGTAATTCCTGTCGATAAATGTTCTCCGCCGCCTGATAAGCTTTAACCTGGCTTTCAAATCTTTTCCCGGTAGCCTCTGCGGTCTTGCTAATCTGGTAGGCGTAACTTTTGGCTTCTCTCAAAGACTTAAAAATCTCTCCGGAAGCATTATCAATGGCATTGACAAACTCTGCTTTCGCCGTGGCAATAGCTTTGGCATCTTTGCCGGCCTTGCTTTCCTGCAGTTTTTGAGCAAGGTCATAAAGCAAATCGGCCTGCTTCGTTGACCCTGCCAGCGAGGTAAGGGCTTTGTTTCGCTCAGCCATGACATTAAGAATAGATGCCTGTTTTTTCTGTATCGCGCCAATGACAGCCTGATAATCCGGTGCAACCTTTGCCGGCGGATGTATTCCCTGCAAGCCCAAAAACACAATCTCGACACCCATATTCAAATTGTCCGCTCTGGCCTGTATTCGCTCGGTAAGAATTTTGGCCGCCTGCAGCCGGCCGGCACCGAACAAGCTGTTTTCTGCGTCGATTTCAGCGCTGGCGGCATAATTTATAACCTCACGATAGCTGATCGCCTCCAGAGCCTTCTTCGTATCCCTGTGATTGTAGCGGTAGGCGTGAAGGTCCTTGACCCGAAACTGAATTGGTATCGAAACCTTTATAATACTTACCGGCACAATGCCCTCCTCATAGGTGCCGAGCGTTTCGGTGGCCACGAGAATATCAAATTCTTTTTCGTAGTGCTCTTTGCCCCAGAGCAGCGGTTTGCGAAGTTTATCTTCATCTTCTTCCGGAACAAAGCCCACGTTAATCTGCTGGATATGCTTTGTTGGAAACGTATAAGCGATATCGAATGGCCAGGGAAGCTTAATACCCAGGCCTGGCCCTACCAGGCGTACCTTACCGTCCGCGTTGATACTTGAGCCAAATCGCTCTACTATAGCTTCGCAATCCGAATCTATAATTACAAAACAACTCATCAAATATAAAATCAAAATACTTAACAGGACAAGCGGGGCGACGGCTTTGCGAAGGATTAAAAAGAACCATGTTTGTGAAACCTTAAAGCCGAACTGATAATCAATAGCTGAGGCAGTGGTTTGTAGAATGGTTGCAGGAGAGGCGATGATCGCCAAAAGCCTGCTATCAAATGCCGCGACACTGTATGCGCCCTCTATTCTCGGCCGATATATGTCCAATACAAAATTGAGAAGTGTTTCGGCACCGAGTACTACCAGAAGAACAGGTATGGCCCAATTGAGTATGCTCAGGCCGACAGGAAATCCAAACTGCGCCGCCGCCAAAGCGATCGTAAGCAAAAACGTAATAATAGTCGTGGCCAACAGCGACGTACCTCCGGCCCTGAGTGGCTTCCATTCTGCCTGGCTTGACATTCCAATTGCATAGAGTGAAAAAAGAAAGCTCAGGAACGCTATCGCAGCGGCCAGAACCGCTGACAGCAGCAGATAGCCCGGCTCAGCTTCGATTTTGGCGGCTTTGCTAAACAAAAAGATGCCGACACTAACCTGATACAGACCGATGAGTACAGCAAAAATAGGCAAAAACCATTTTTCAAAGATTTTAAGTCTCTGCTGGGCAACGGCAAACAGCTCGACACCAGCCTGTTGAGCCTGGAAAATTGTATCGCCGGTTTGGGCCGCGGCCAGTTGAGCTATATCGAGCTTCTCTTGCTCGGCAAGCTTCCGCTGATGGAACTGAATAGCCAGCACTACCCAGATCAGAACCGTTGCCAGTATCTGCCAGCTAAGAGAAAATACCGCAAAGGAACGGTTAAGCGTACTCAATATGAGCATGCCCAAAAAGAATACTACGCTGACTATTAGTGCTGTCAAAGCTACAAGGCTCGGACGTTTAGATGATTCCTGCATTCAAATATCCCTGCAATTCAAACTGAACATCTGTTAAAAAACGACAGTATACGGAAGTACTATTGCTATAAATCTCTTTACTACGATCAATGAAACGAATAGTATAGCAACAATATCGTCATAGGTATAGAACTAATCGGAAAAAACACTATGCTAAACAAATTATTATCGATTGCCAAAAATACATTCACAGAAACGATAAGACAACCGATTTACGCGGTAATTCTCGTTATCGTCTTGCTGACAATCTTCATCAGTCCGTCATTAACAATGTACACGCTGGACGATGACAATAAACTGCTGCGTGAATTAGGTTTATCTACGCTGTTTATCTGCGGATTGTTCATAGCAATTTTTTCCGCTTCAATGGCCGTAACCGAAGAATTCGAGACAAAGACGATAATTACTATCCTCTCTAAGCCGATACAACGTCCCATATTCATTATCGGCAAATTTCTTGGCGTTACAGCAGCGGTTTTTCTGGCACATTATATATGTACGATCGCTTTTCTCATGGCGATTCGACACGGCGTGTTAATGACAGCCTCTGACAGCCATGATATGACAGTTCTGGCTACCGGGGGGATTATTGTCGGAGTTTCTATTTTGTTAACTGCTTTTCTGAACTATTCTTACGACTGGAAATTCTCTTCGACAGCGATTGTTTCTACCGCTGTTTTAGCGACTTTGGGGCTCATTTTTTTGCTCCTGATAGATCGCCAGTGGAAATTCAACCCCGCAAATAACGCTATAGCGTTATTTGATATCTACGCTTCGATCCTGGTGCTGATAGCGGTAATCGTACTGGTGGCACTGGCGATAATGTTCTCAACCAGGTTCAATATTGTCCTGACCCTCACCTCCTGTGTCAGCGTATTCCTGTTGGGATTGATTAGTGATTATGCTTTTGGCAGGTTTGTGCAAAGCCACATCTGGGCCAAAATCGGCAGAGCGGTCGTTCCGAATTTACAGGTATTCTGGATAAGTGATGCAATATATGAGGAGACTGGCCGAGTCAGTATGGATTATATAATCACAAGCGCCTCGTACGGCCTTTGCTACGCCGCCGCCGCACTGCTGGTTGCAATAGCACTGTTCCAGGGCCGAGAGGCCTCTTAAAGTCTTACAATTTCAGCAAAACCGCGATTTCATCGCAATTATCCTGTTTTGGACAGCGGGCACAGTCGGTCCAGACTTTCATAGGAAGGGTGTCTCTGTCAACCGTGGCAAAACCTAATTTTTCGAAGAACAGCCTTTCGAGCGTAAGAGCGAATAATTTGCCGATACCCAATTGACCGGCTTTTTCAATCGCCGCGGCCACCAACTGCCTGCCCACACCCTTTCCGAGAAAATCTTCATCAACTGCCAGGGACTTTATTTCAGCAAGGTCCGCCCAGACGATCTGTAACGCACAGCAGCCAACCACCCTGCCGTCAATTTCGGCGACGAGAAACGATTGAAGGTTCTCGTAGATATCGGCCTTTGAACGGGACAGCATCCTGTCCAGTTCCGCATAGGACCTGATAAGCTCCTTGATCGCTTCGACATCTGATATTTTTGCCTCTCTCACCTGCATAACGGCAGAGTATAGCTATTTGACTCCGCTTTTGCAACAATACAGTTATTAAAGCAAAATCCAGCTTTTTTCTCTCGCAGGGAAAAGGCTTGTGTTCCCGGTGGTCGTTTTATAGGATATGTGCAGTATGTTAAGGGCAAAATCTTGAAAATAGCGATAGCACAATTCAATACCAGTGTTGGCGATTTCAAAGGCAATGTTGAAAAGATCAGCGCACTCTGCGCCGATGCTGCTCGGAAGGGTGCCGAGATGGTAATTTTTCCTGAAATGTCGATTTGCGGCTATCCGCCGGAAGATTTGCTTTTTAAGGAACATTTCCTGGAGGATAATCAACTTACAGTGGAAAGGCTTGCCAAACAGCATCCTGATATAACTGTTATCGTTGGCTTCGCCCGGAAATACAATGACAAATGTTACAACGCCCTAGCTGTATTGCAAAACGGCCGGATCAGCCATGTTTATAATAAGTCCAGGCTACCGAATTACGGAGTTTTTGATGAGCGAAGGTATTTCTCCCCCGGCTCAGAACCAGTCAAGATCGATATTAACGGTCTCGGAGTAGTCTTCACTATTTGTGAGGACATCTGGTCAATTGATTGGCTCAAAGATTTTTTGAGTGATATTCCCCAGAAGGATTTGATCGTCAATATCTCCGCTTCGCCCTTTCACATGGGAAAGGTTTCTGAGCGAACTGAAATTCTCCGCCGATGCGCAAAGAGCCTAAACTGTGCCGTGGCGTATTGCAATCTTGTTGGCGGCCAGGACGAACTGGTATTTGACGGCCAGAGTATGCTGCTGGACAGTGGCGGCGAGGTTATTGCGCAGGCCAAGGCTTTTGAGCAGGATTTACTGATTGCCGACATTCAGAAAGATGCCAATGATGTAAACGTAAAAGTTGACACTGCTATTGTTGAACAGACCGAGTTGCTCTCAGATGTTTATAAAGCGCTCGTTTTGGGAACACGTGATTATGTTACCAAGAACGGATTCAAAAAAGTCGCGATAGGCCTAAGCGGAGGAATTGATTCGTCGCTAACCGCGGCGATTGCAGTCGAGGCTCTGGGCCCTGAAAATGTTCTCGGCGTAACAATGCCCTCAAAGTTCAACTCTGCTGAAACAATAACCGATGCGCAGAGAACCGCTGAAAAACTTGGCATCGCTTTTGAGACAATTCCAATATCGAATATGCTTTCCTCTGCCAACGAGACACTCATGGCAATGGACGGATGGAATAGCAACGGCATTGCGTACGAGAATTTGCAGGCTCGGCTTCGCGGCTGTATTATGATGTCTCTGAGCAATCAGTTTGGATACCTGATCTTGACGACCGGTAATAAGAGCGAAACCGCGGTGGGCTACGCGACGCTTTACGGCGACACGGCTGGCGGCTTTGCGGTACTGAAAGATGTGCCAAAGACCATGGTTTACGAGTTGAGCCGATATATCAATAAATTCAAGGGCCGTGAAGTCATTCCAGAAAGTGTCATTTCGCGCCCGCCCACCGCAGAGCTTCGCCCCGACCAGAAAGACAGCGATTCGCTTGGTGATTACGACACGCTCGACAAGATACTCAAAGGTTACGTCGAAGAGGACAAATCGATTGAGCAGCTTATCGATATCGGTTTTGCCCCGGAGCTTGTAAAGCGTATCGTTCGTATGATCGACCGAAACGAATACAAGCGGAGACAGTCGCCGCCGGGGGTAAAGATAACTCCAAAAGCGTTTGGCAGAGATAGAAGACTGCCAATCACAAATGCCTATACACAGTAACGGTGAAATAATGATAACAATTGTTGATTACAAAGCGGGAAATTTAACCAGCGTGCAGTTGGCCTTCGAGCACATCGGCGCAGAGGTTCGTGTTACTGACAGGCCTGAAGATATAACCTGCGCCGAGCGAGTGGTTTTTCCAGGTGTCGGAGCGGCAAGATCGGCAATGCAGAATCTACGGCAGCTTGATCTCATCGAGCCGTTACGGAAAGTTATATCAAAAGGCATTCCTTTTTTGGGAATTTGTATCGGCATGCAACTTTTGTTTGATTCAACCGAAGAAGACGGCGGCACCGAATGTCTCGGCTTCCTGCCCGGCCAGGTCAAGAAATTTACTCCGCCCCTGCAAACCTGCAAGATACCGCAAATGGGCTGGAATGCCGTTAAGCAGGCAGGGGAGCATCCTTTGTTTGAAGGGGTTGAAGATAAGAGTGAATTTTATTTTGTGCACAGCTATTATCCCTCGCCGGATGATAATGATATGATAATCGGACAGACGGATTATGCTGGCGTGGTTTTCGCAAGTGCCGCGGGTGTAGGCAACATTGCCGCGATGCAGTTTCATCCCGAACGGTCGGGAAGGATCGGTCTGAAAGTGCTCGAAAATTTTTGCAGCTGGGACGGAAAATGCTAACCAAAAGAATAATACCATGCCTTGATGTAAGAGGCGGCAAAGTTACCAAGGGCGTTAAGTTTCAAAACAACGTTGTGCTGGGCGACCCGATCGAGATGGCGGTCAACTACAGTAACAACGGATGCGATGAACTGGTCTTTTACGACATCACCGCCTCGGCTGAGGGTCGCAGTATCGATATTGAGATGGTTCGCCAGGTCGCCAAAGTGGTGCACATTCCGTTTTCCGTAGGCGGCGGAATCAGGAATCTTGAAGATATGCGAAGTGTTCTTCTGGCAGGTGCCGAAAAAGTTTCAGTCAATTCACTGGCGGTGCGTGATCCAAAAATTATCGCCGAGGGTGCCAAGCAGTTCGGCTCTCAGTGCATCGTTCTGGGAATGGACCCGGTTGCTGTTGACGACAAAGAAAAATTTCCCAGCGGCTACGAAATTACCACTCGCGGATTCAGAGAACGAACGGGAATCGATGCACTGGCATGGGCCAAAAGAGCAGAAGACCTCGGCATCGGTGAAATCGTCGTCAACAGTGTTGACGCCGACGGCACGCGCGCCGGCTTTGAGATCAACCTGACAAAAATGATCGCGACAAACGTAGGTGTACCAGTCGTTGCAAGCGGCGGGGCGGGAACGTGTCAACATTTCATAGACGTTTTCACCCAGGCCTATGCCGACGCAGCCATCGTAGCAAGCATGACCCACACCGGCCAATACACTATCCGCCAAATTAAAGACGAACTCATCAAAGCCAATATTCCCATAAGACAAAAATGGTAGGCATGAAAATGAAGCTTCATAACTCGATATGGCCGTAGCTTCTTATTCCGCTAATAGCTTTTATATTAGCCATTCTCCTGCCGGCAATTAGAGCTATATTAAATTATTTTGGAAAGGTTCCTTGAGAGCATTTCACATAATAATACTTATTGGATTCGCGGCGGTTTTGGTTGCGGCGTTTGTTTTTGAAGCTGGTGAGGTGGAGCTTTGTCTTTTCGGCTGGAAGTGGCCCGTGCATTGTGTGCTCTATCATACGTTTGGAATAAAATGTGCTTTTTGCGGGATGAGCCGATCGTTTATCTCCATGGCTGAAGCCGATTTTCAAAAAGCATGGCATTTTCACCGAATCGGGGCGATACTTTTCATCTTTATTTTTCTACAGATTCCCTATAGAATATGGTCGTTAGCAATTTATCCCAAAAGGCCCGCCAGAGCCGTACAAAAACCTTTGCTATTTTTCGGTATAGCGATTCTGATCGCTATCTTTGCTAATTGGTTGTTTTATCTCGGAGAACGATTGCTATGAATAATATCGAAAGACCGGATGTCAGCGTAATTACTCCCGTAAGCGAAGCGATAGAAAGATGCAAGCTTATATTATTCAAGCCTTTTGATATAGGCATGTGGTTCACTATCGGTTTTTGCGCATTTCTGGCAACGTTGACAGGTTCGGGTTCGGGTGGCCACTTTAATACTATTGGCAATCAGCACGGCCAGGAAATTGGAAATTTTGTACAAACCCATTTGGCCCTGATAATCACCATTGCCTTAGCGGTATCGATATTTGGGATAATAGTAATGCTGCTTTTGTTGTGGCTAAGCAGCAGGGGGCGATTCATGTTTCTCCACTGCGTCGCACAGAACAAAGCCGAAGTCAAGATTCCCTGGAGACAATACCACGATCTGGCAAATAACCTGTTCGTCTTCCGTCTGATACTCGGATTGATAGGCTTTATCAGCCTGACACTGATCATTTGTGCCGCGGGTGTTCCGATTTTTCTTATGTGGCACAATCCAAACATAATCGCCATTATCATCATTGCCACAGTTGCGATGCCTATTATTGTTATTTTGGGTATGAGCTTTGCATTGGTGGGTAAATTTACAAAGAATTTTGTCGTGCCAATCATGTACTTGCGAAATTGCGGTTGCCTTGCTGGCTGGAAAGAATTCCTGCCGTTGTTTCGGGCAAACGTAGGCAGGTTCGCTTTATTCCTTCTGTTTCAAATCGCAATAGGAATGGCTATCGGCGCCATTATTATCGCCGCGGCCTGCTTAACCTGCTGCATTGCGGCATGCCTGATGGCAATACCTTATATAGGCACGGTCCTTTTGCTGCCGATACTGGTTTTCAGCAGGAGCTATTCGCTTTATTATCTGCGACAGTACGGAGCGGACTTCGACGTTTTTTCGCCTGCAATTATAAATGAATAACAGCTTGGCTTATCTGCCTCGCAAAGCCGTTAGTATCTCTTTACCGAATCGTCCTGTAGCACTGGGGGTATCCCCCCTGGCTGTTATAAATTGGCCGTCACGTTCAATATCGTTTGTCGTCCAGTCGGCGCCTGCCTTTGTAAGTATTCTACGTTCTGAATAAAAGGCAGCGATTCTCTTTCCCCTGATAACGCCGGCCCTGGCTAAGATCGAAGGTGCTATACCAATAGCGGCAAGTATTTTCCCTTTTCTTGCAGCCTCCTGGGCAACCTTTATCGCGTCGTTGTTCTGTAGGTATTCTCTAACGCCGACTCCGCCGATGAAAATTACAGCATCGTAATCATCCC
>CAZOPG010000029.1:0-10777 GCA_964581585.1 uncultured Planctomycetaceae bacterium
TATCCAGCAGTGGGGCGTTCCTACTCGCGCAAACAGCAGCCTGCAGTAGTCGTAAATTTCTGTGGTGGTGGCAACGGTTGAACGCGGATTGCTGGCTGAGCTTCTTTGTTCTATTGCGATGGTGGGGGGCAGTCCTTCGATGTTTTCGACGTCAGGTTTTTGCATCTGTTGGAGGAACTGCCTGGCGTATGCGCTGAGAGATTCGACATATTTTCTCTGGCCCTCGGCATAGACAGTGTCAAAGGCCAACGAGCTTTTACCCGAACCGCTAATGCCGGTTATTACAACGAGTTTGTCCCGGGGGATGTTTACATCGATATTTTTCAGATTGTGCTGAGCAGCACCGGTTATCTTTATCGCTTTTTGCACAGTTGTTTTCCTTGTACGTTACTTAAGTGACAATATCTACAATTGGCCAATTTATCATTGTATCATAAAAAAATAATAAGTGAAATGTCTTTGTGTAGGGGTTGAGCTGTTTATGGCAGGGGATAATTATTCCTATTTACAAAAGTGTCTAAAATATGTCAAACCGGCTTTTTCAGTATTAAAACACCTATTTTTTGCTAACATTTGACTTTTGGCGGTTTTTCACTATATACATACGGTGAGAGCGTCTCTTTTTGGGGCTGAGATACGAGGATGAGGTTTTTTTTATTCCGAAAGGATTTGGTAGATTTTAGTGGCAGGAACGTTTGATAATAATACGATCGCTCGGATTCAGCAGGCCAATGATATTACAGATGTCATTTCCGAACACCTGAACCTTACGAAGAAGGGTAAGGAGATGGTCGGGCTCTGTCCATTCCACGATGATCATAGTCCGAGTATGTGCGTTAGTCCAGCCAAACAGATATTCAAGTGTTTTTCCTGTGGGGCCGGTGGCGATGTGATTAAATTTGTTCAGATGCGTGAGAATCTGACGTTTGTACAGGCTTTGCAGCGTCTGGCTCAGCGAGGGGGGATAAAAATTGATATGAAACAAACTGGCCCAGAAAGAAATGAGCCGAATGAAGGGGCAGATCCTGAGCGACTTGCCAAAGCTAATACTTGGGCGATGCAATTATGGCGAAAAAGTTTAGATGATGAAAAAATCGGCCAAAGGGCCCGTGAATATATTGCCGGCAGGGGGATAACTGAAAAGACGTCGGAAGATTTTTCGCTCGGTTTTGCCGCTGATTCATGGGACAACTTGCTTGTGGCGGCGAAGAAAAGGAAAATACCGGAAAAGCTTTTGGTTAGTGCAGGGTTAGTCGTTCAGCGTGATGAGGGCGGTTGTTATGATAAATTTAGAAATCGTTTGATGTTTCCGATTCTGGATGTAAGCGGCAGGATGATCGGTTTTGGCGGACGGACACTTGGTGATGATCCGGCAAAGTATATGAATTCGCCGAGTACCGTTTTGTTTGACAAGAGTAACTCAATGTACGGCTTGGACAAAGCGAGACACAAAATAGCTTCTTCCGGGATAGCTGTCGTTGTTGAGGGCTATACTGATGTAATTATGGCTCATCAATTTGGATGCAATAATGTGGTTGCTACACTTGGTACCAGTTTTACCGCTGGCCATGCAAGGCTGCTGAGGCGTTACGCCAAGACGATAGTACTTATTTTCGATAGTGATGTTGCTGGGGTCGAAGCTGCCGCAAGGGCGATGGAGATATGCCTGGCACAGCGAATCGATATTAAGATAGCTTCGGTGCCACAAGGTAAGGATCCATGTGATTTTGTGTTGGCACGCGGTGCTGAGGCTTTTAAAGAACTGATAGCCAATGCCACCGATGTTATACAGTTTCAATGGGACAGGTTTACCGAGAAGTTTGGCAAAAGTGAGAATATGACCGAGGGGCGTACAGCTACCGAAAACTTTTTGCAGACAATTTCTACAGCTATCCGCTCCGGCAGTGTTGATGTGGTAACCAAAGGCTTGATAGTAAATCGACTTTCAAAGATTACGGGAATGAATCCCGCAGAAATAAATGCTGAATTGGGCAGACGCGTTCGTAGAGCCGGTGCTGGAACTGTCAATGCTGTGCCTAACCAAAAGGTTGTGAGTATTGGTCAGTGGGCCGGTTTTGGCGTGCGTGCACAGGCTGAAGTTATCGAGGTCTTGCTGAACGAGCCGAGACTTTTTGATTTGGCCAAAAGAAAAATTACAGCGGATTCGTTTGATGTGCCGACGTTCAGACATATATGGGAGCTGATCGCCGACAGTGCCGAACAGGACGAGGCTTTTTCAATTGCGAGTCTTTTGACGAAAGTACAGGAGCCTGAACTTGCCCGGCAGATAATGAAATTTACTGAGAACGGCCAGAATACCGAAACTTTGCGGTCCCGGCTCAAAGGTGCACTGAAAGCCATATCGGAACATCACGAGCAAAAACAAAGGCAAGAGCTGATGGGTCAGCAGGACGAAGATGAGATGCTGCGTGGATTGTCGCAGATGGGGCCGAGAAATCAGGGGATGATAACGACGTAGAAAATTGTTGTGTGGTATAGAAAAGTAAAAAGGTTAAATTTTACAGGTTAGAAATTGTGACAAAGAAAAAAACAAAGCAAGCCCCAGAGAACAAGGAGGAACAAACAGTTGACAAGAATATTGAGCAGAAAGATCTCAAAGTCGAGCCATCTCCGTTGACCTCAGAAAGTATTGTTGAGGCGCAGATAAGTGCCATCGTCGAGAAGGGTAAAAAAAGAGGCTATCTTACCTATGAGGAGATGAACAATGAGTTGCCGGACGAGGCTGTCTCGCCGAACAGGCTTGATAATCTGCTGATGACGCTGGATGAGATGGGCGTTACGCTTCTGGATGAGGCGGAGCTGAAAAAGCGTCAGCAATCAGAGAAAGGCTTTGAGGTGCCCGATACTTTTGAGCAGAACGACGCTGAAAGCAGTGAAGACCTGTTGCTTGAGGGAGAACTGGCTGTAGAGACCGGTCGAATAGATGATCCGGTAAGAATGTACCTGACGCAGATGGGTGAAATTTCTCTGCTGAAACGTGAAGAAGAAATTTCACTTGCTCGTAAGATAGAGCTGACAAGGATGGCTCTTCGGCGAAGAATACTTGAAAGTAATTACTGTGCAGAAAATGCAGTTGAGATACTTCAGCGTGTTGGTGATGGAACCCTGCCTTTTGACAGGACAATGAAAATCAGTACAAGCGAAAATCTTGTCCGGTCAGTTGTAAAAAACCGTCTTCCTGAAAATGTAAGAACTGTTAATAAACTGCTCGATCGTAATTCACATTATTTCAAAAAATCTCTCGAGATCGAAGATGTAAGAGAAATAAAAAAGATTTTAAAACAGATGCGCAGGAACAGGCAAAAGGTCGCTACACTGCTCGAGGAACTGAGTCTTCGCACGAGCCGTATTCAGCCGATGATGAAAAAGCTGCGTGGCATTCAGGCGAAGATGCACCAGTTGCAGAAGATCATCGAAGTCGGTCAGAATCATGATTTTACCACCGAAGATATCGAGATGGTCGAGCAGGAACTTGTCGGTCTTGAGGAAATAGTTCTCGAGACGCCGAAGCAACTGGACAAAAGGCTGCGGACAATTAACACGGTCAACTCACAATACGAAGAGGCCAAGCGGAATCTCTCCGGCGGTAACCTTCGGCTGGTGGTTTCGATCGCCAAAAAATATCGTAATCGCGGGTTGAGCTTTCTTGATATTATCCAGGAAGGCAATACAGGCCTGATGAGGGCTGTAGATAAATATGAATACCGACGTGGTTATAAGTTCAGCACATACGCGACGTGGTGGATTCGTCAGGCAATTACAAGGGCAATCGCCGACCACGCGCGGACGATACGTATTCCGGTGCATATGATAGAGACGATGAGCAGGCTAAGAACTGTCAGTAAACAACTGCTTCAGAGCCTGGGACGAGAGCCTACTATCGAAGAGATTGCTGCTGATACCGAGATGACTGTCTCTGAAGTAAGAAGAGTAATGAAAATATCAAAACATCCGATTAGCCTGGACAGACCGATCGGCGAAAGTGAAGACAGTTATTTTGGAGACTTCATCGAGGACGATAGTGCTGAATCACCTGTCCAGTCCGCGACACAGGGAATGCTCAAAGATAGAATCAATGCTATTTTGACAACGCTGACCTATCGTGAACGTGAAATTATTAAGTTGCGTTATGGAATCGGTGACGGCTACACATATACGCTTGAAGAGGTTGGTAGGATTTTCAAAGTTACGCGTGAACGTGTCCGCCAGGTTGAGGCTAAGGCAATCAGAAAACTTCAGCATCCGGTCAGAAGTCGTAAGCTCGAAGGGTTTATAGACGAGCACGGCGAAGAAATCCCTAGCATCTAGAGTAGAGGTTCGTAGGAAATTTCCGATTTTTTGCCAATTGTGTTGGTCAATGTGCCGAGTTTTTCTATGGTGCATTGTATTTTGTCGTCGGCTTTGAGGAATCTTCCCTCCGCCATGCCCACTCCCGCCGGTGTGCCGGTTGCGATTATGTCGCCGGGCTGTAGGGTCATTATATTGCTGAGGAATGAGACAATATCAGCTACGGGATAGATCATCTGGCTTGTGTTGGCTTGCTGTCTGGTCTGTCCGTTTATTGTTAGTTTCATATCGAGGTTCTGTACATTATCAATTTCATCGGCGGTAAGAAGGTAAGGGCCGGTTGGCAAAAAACCATCCGCCCATTTACCATTTAGCCAATCGTAGAATTCATCCCATGGCCGCGATGTGCGTTGAGCCTTGAAGCTAACGCTGCGTGCGGAAATATCGTTGGCTATGCAATAACCAGCCACGTAATCGAGTGCCTTGGCCGAATCGATATATTTGGCGATTTTGCCGATTACGATACAGAGTTCCAATTCGTAATCGAGCTGGTTGCTGTAAGCGGGCCAGGATATTTCGGTGTCGGGGCCGGTAATTACGGTGTTTGGCATAATAAATGGACGAGGCACAGTGGTATTTCTTGGCGATTCGCTAAGGCCGAGTTCTAAGCCTACCTCTGTAATATGTTCGGTATAATTGCCCGCAAGAGCTAATATTTTGCCTGGACTTGGTATTGGGGCCAATAGTTTGACCTTGTTCAATGGTATAACCGGGGCGGTCAAAGTATCTAATTGCTCCAGATATTTGCTACCTCTGGATAAAATCTCTTTTACGCTGTGCGGTGCATCAGTCGGAGTTGACGCTGAAATAATATCAATAACGCCGGAATCCGTGAGTTTTCCCGGGAATATCGAACCGTTCATTGAATAGGTAACAAGTTTCATCTGAGAGCCTTTCGGTTTTTAGTATTTTTTCCGGCAATATCATAACAAAAATAGCTTGATTTTGAAGGGCTAAAACTTTCTAATTATAGGAAATACTTAAATTTGACGGGTTTGAGATGGCGATGAAAGAAATACTGGCTAAAACAGGTACCTGGCTGAGGGGCTACAGGGTGAATGTTTTTAAGAAAACAGATAGTGTTGGCGTTGTTGAAAAAGGCGTTCAAATAGAGCCAACTCCCGAGCCTGAGGATCCGGGCAGCGTTGTTGTGAAAAAGGTTGTCAAATCTGACAAAGGCAATTCTCTTGAGATGTTGCAAGAGGGGTTCGGCCAGCTAATCGATAAACTTGGCGGCATTAACGATCATCTCGATGAACAAATCGCTCAGCAGCGAGAGCTGATGGGTAGGATCGAGGAGTTGCCGCAGTTGTTGCAGAATTTCCCCGATGCCTTGGCCAACCAAAAAGGCGTAATCGATCAACTAACCGAACAGCTTAAAAGGGCTGGCCTGAAGAACCAGCAATTTATTGAAACGGTCGAAAAAATTCCTGCCCAAACCGGCAAACAAACAGACGCATTGGTGAATATGTCCAACCAGCTGGCGGCCGCGGCAGATGTGGATGTTCAATTGGCTGGTAATTTCAACAAATTCAATACACAGTTGGACAAGCTGGCCCAGAATATGGAATGGCAGACCGATAGCATTTTGCAGATGAACAAGACCTTTGCCGCCAGCGATAGGTATTTGAAATATGTCCTTTCGAAACAGAGTCGGCGTTTTATGTGGGTGTATATTTCGGCAATGGGTATCTGTACCGCGGCAATTATAGCACTTTTAATAGTGTTCTTTGTGATTTTGTAATCGTTTTTTCGATACGAAGGGAGTCCTGTCGTGCTATCAAAGGTTATTTATTTTCTGACGACCGAGTTGTGGCGAATACGCCTGAAGAATTATTCGCGGACAAAATCGTTTCTGATTAAACAGCTCAGGGTTATTGTTCTTACGGTTCGCGGTTTTGCTGAGGATAAATGCAAGTTCAGAGCGTCGGCTTTAACTTTCTATTCATTGTTGTCGATAGTTCCGGTAATAGCAATGATGTTCGGAATAGCTAAAGGCTTTGGGCTGGAGAAAAAAGTTGAAGCAGAATTGATGCAGAAGATGGAGGGTCAGCAGGAAGTCATTGAAAAAGTTATCGGTTTTGCCAGCACCCTGCTCGATAATACCAGTGGCGGGTTTATTGCCGGTATCGGAGTTGCCTTTTTGTTCTGGACGGTAATAAAGGTACTGAGCAATATCGAAAGTGCGTTTAATGATATTTGGGGTGTAAAAACGCCGAGACATATCGGCAGGAAATTCAGCGATTATCTTTCCATTATGCTGGTCTGTCCATTTTTGCTGGTTCTGGCCAGCAGTGTTACTGTTGCGATAAGCAGTCAGATTCAGACTATAATTCAAAAGACCCCCATGTTCAGCACCGTTGGCCCATTTATTATGTTTTCGTTGAAGCTGCTGCCTTATTCCACTATCTGGATAGTTTTCACGTTTATTTTTATTTTTATGCCCAACACGAAAGTAAAATTCAGATATGGTCTGATGGCAGGGATTGTTTCCGGGACAATCTTTCAGATTGTCCAATGGATTTATATTAATTTCCAGATTGGTGCTGCCAAATACGGCGCTATTTACGGTAGTTTTGCGGCCTTGCCTCTATTTTTGTTATGGCTTCATATCAGTTGGATGGTGGTTCTGTTCGGTGCGGAGTTTTCTTTCGCTCATCAAAATGTTGAAACGTATGAATTTGAGCCGGACTGTTTGTCTGCCAGCTATTCTTTCAAAAAATTGCTTTCGCTGCTGATAACCAATCAATTGGTAACGACCTTCTGTCACGGAGGGCAGCCCTGGGATGCTTCGGAGATTTCACATAAACTTGAAATTCCAATCCGGCTGGTACGGCAGATACTTTTCGAACTGGTCGGGGCGGGGATTCTTTCAGAAGTCAGAAAAAACGGCGGCAAAGATGTAGCATATCAGCCGGGGGTCGATACCGGCAAACTTACCGTGAAGTATGTAATTGAATCTATGGAGAACAGAGGAATTTCGGACATACCGATAGAGAAAACGGCTGAGATGGACAAACTCTCAAAATGCTTGGAAACTTTTGCCAGCGATATCGAAAAATCACCCGCAAATATCCTTCTGAAGGATGTTTAAGATTGCCCAAAAGTTCTTGACTTTTGGGCATTAATGTGCTATAATCACCAGTTGTAACATGGTATTTCCTGCCTATGGGGTTAAAGACGAGAAAACAGCGAATAAGTGGCGTTTTTCTATCGTTGCGTTACATCGAGAATATTAACAATAACACAGTCTTTAAGGACATAATGACGGATAGAATTGTAACAATTTGTGTTGTGATCTGTTTTGCCTTCTCTGCGGCCGGTGCGGTTACTTTTTCTGAATCTGATTTGATACTGCAAAGATCGCAGAGTTTCAATTACAACATTAATATTTCTCCTGAAGACTTACCTCTCGCAGGTGCTGTATTTACAATTACCGCAAGTGGCGATTTCTCTTTAAACTTTGCGAGTTTGGAATGTCTTGATTGGGGTATCGAGGGCATTGTTCAGGGCACAGGATGGTCCACGGCAGATGCTGACCAGTATGTATTGCGCACAGCGGATAATGTGTGGTGGCAAAGAAGTATTGCTATTGATTCTGCAGCATTTCAAAGTATTACAGCGGATAACCAATTTGAATTAACTATCCAGACAAGTTATGATGTAGATCCTCCAGGGGGTTATTATCCAAATCCTTATGTATCCTGGGAGTTAGAATATCAGGCCGTTCCCGAACCGACTGCACTGTTAATCTTTAGCTTAGCTGGCCTGCTTTTGAGAAGAACCCGTTGTTCTTAAATTTTTTATAACTACTCACAACGCCATTTAATTCTGCTCGTACATGGCACTTCCCCGTCATTGCGAGGCGATTTTCAATCGCCGTGGCAATCTCAAATCTGTAACCTATCTTATTGGTTTGTATTATAGGAGAGCCCCCAACAATAAAGTTGGGGGCTAAAAAAAGATAAATTCGTTGTGAGTAGTTGTTTTTGCTCTGACAGTTAAGACTATTTCGCCAATTTCAAAAACTTGCATACCAGATACACAACAAAAAATCAGGCCCCGGGATCGCTCCCGGAGGCCCTGTTCAAAACAGCTTCTTAAATTTTCTTACTTTTTACGTCTTATTACCATACCGAGTGCACCGCCAAGAAGCAGTATCATAGTCGCAGGCTCAGGAACGATAGTAAGAGTCAGCGTTGGCTGATACATAGGATCGGTATAAAGAGCCGTTGCAAGCTTATGTAAGTGAGACACGCCATCATTATCATTGGTTACCGTCTGAGCTTGCAGGCGAAATATCGAATACTGGCTTTCCGCAGGATCATTGGCATAATCAGACTGAACCTCGCTGGTCACATCCATCGTGTAAATCCGGTCATGACCACCTCCTGCTAATACAGCTCCTGTTACAGCCAAAGTCGCCGCGGCTTGAAAGTACGTTTTCGATACTACTGTAGTATTTTTATCTCGCAAGTGATACAAATCTGCATCCGAAGGCACACCAACGTAGCTAGTCCTGTGCAGGCGGAGTTCTGCCGATTGAATAGACTCCCCTGCTGCGAGTGCAGGCAAACTGAAGTCCAGAAACATACGACATTCAGCATCTGTAGCCGTTACTTCATCCACACCACACCAGTTTTGCGATCCAGTCGTATCGGCGATGCCATCAAAATTTGTGTCCTTCGCATGGAAGTCGCCGTCATAATAACCCGATGTGGTAAATGAAACGAGACGTGCATTTGCGTCATGGCTTAGCACCAAGACTATAGCAACTAAAACTACTAAAATTATTTTCATCTTCATTTTCTTTTTTCCTCCACTAAAACAACATTAAATTAAAACAAAACGATAAATTACTTACGAAATACATACCCAAATACTTGTCATTTACCTCCTTTCTGCCTTTTAAGAAAATCGCCATCAGACCTCGGCGAATTTCATAGTTTTACATTTTCACTTTTTATCTCTTATTTTTCTTACGTTGTTTCTCCTTTAACCAATTTCCCCGGAATAGATACACCTTTTACCTTTTGTCCTTTAACTAATTTAATCATACCATCAACTGCTGCCGTTGCTATTTGATTCAGATCATATTCATAACGTGTTACAGGAAAATGATATGGAAATTCAACTCCAATATTGGAGTGGCTTATTAACCGAAGCTGATCAGGTAGGTGAATTTGCTTATGTAAGACCGCCCGCAAAACACCGAAAGCCAATACCTCATCACTTATAATCATTCCATCCGGGTGATTATCCTGCTGTTCCCAGAAGTCCATAAACAACTCATAAGCATTGTTTTCTGTGGCTTTACCATGAAAAGGCAACCACTTCTCCTGAACAGAAAGGCCCGCTTCAATAGCATATTTAGTGAATATTTTTGAAAGATCGGTGGCGCCAAACAAACCAACGGTTTTACAACCTGCTTGTCGCAAATGCCGAACTGACTCCCTGATAAATAAATCTTTATCGAGAAACACACAAAAGTCGGAACCATAATTTCTATCAAGGCCAACTATCGGAATGTTTTTTTGCTGTAATCTCTCAGCAAGTTCATCGATCCCAAAAAAAGCAAAAACCCCTAACAGCCTCTTTACTACGTCTGGATCCAGGAGATCCAAGCTGTGTTGAAAACCAACAGCACCAGCTCCATCTCGGCCTAAATGCAAATTTGAACACCAGTTTTTGTTATATTCGTAGATTTTTTCGCTAATCAATTGAGCTGTCATGCGATAAAAAGGAGAAATCCATTCTCCTAAAATAACTTTCTGACGAGTTACTATTGCAAACTCTCCTTGTGCCAGGGGGTCTGTCACTATATATCCCAAACGATGTTTTCTCTCAACGAGTCCTTCATCAACAAGCAAATCCAATGCTTTCCGAATGGTCATCGGACTTGTAGAATAATGTTTGGCAAGATTCCGCTCGGAAGCAAGCATGTGACCCGGTGAAATATCCTTTTTAATGACAGAACGAATATTTGATGCAATCTGCTGATACAGGGTAGGTTTTGATGGCGGCCTTATGATTACTGAGTTCTTCATGATCTTGTTTCGGAAACCAATCCGAAAATCTCCTCCTTATACTTTTACTCTGCTATATAGCAGAGTATATAGCAGTAAGTTTAACATATCTCCATTACCTATGTCAATAAAAAATTGAAATTCTTATACATTTTCCCCTCCGCGGTCTTTCGCCTAAAAATGGCCGCTATATTTAACTCAGCGACAACGGAGCGTCGAATTTGACCGGCCACCCACAACAATGTTTAGCCCGCTGTTTCACGGCGGGTTAATTTCCCCTATGCCCATCAATTAATCGTATATTCCGGTTTCAAGCCAATAGCCCATAAGCTCAAATAAATCGTCAATATCAACATCGCCGTCAAAGTCCAAATCCGAAAACT
>CAZOPG010000030.1:0-10716 GCA_964581585.1 uncultured Planctomycetaceae bacterium
AGGTACGGTTTACAAAGTTTCGGACATAAACAAGGATTGTTATGTAAATCTCACAGATATGAACAGCCTTGTTACCAACTGGTTTAAGTGCACCGATCCGGCTGATCCGTTCTGTGATGAATTCTGGAAGGAATAGTTTCTGGAAATATCAGATTGTTCTTTTCTGGTATTAAAGTGTTTCTAAGCGTGGCGGTCCTTGTGGCTGCCACGTTTTTATGTATAGACTGGGGATTTGTTATTCGGCAGTATTGAAAAGGTAGCCTTTGAAATTGGTGCCTTGACTGTTGCCTGTTTGATAGGTAATGGGTTTTGGGTCGAGCCATTGCACTATCTTATTCTTTATTGAATACGCGAAGAAATGATTGCCGGCGGGGCTGTAGTGGCCGATGTAATATCTTTTTATGTAGTCCACAACGGAGAGATTGAAATTTTTGTAATCTTCAAGGTGTACAAGATTCATATCAAAATATCGTAGTTGTTTTTCTTGGATATAATCAACTATTTCTTGGTCGTAACGGGGTTTGTTATTCAGCAGTTGATTTGTTACGTTTGGACACAGCAGGATAATCATCAGTTCTTTATTATTTGAGTTGCAGAAATCAGCAGCTTTGTTAATTATTTGTTTCGTGGCGGAAAAGCCGTACGCGTTTTTGATTTGTTCTATCGATTTTTTGAAATTTTCCGTGCTATCTTTTTCAATGCCTGAGATGCCGAGTATTTCGGCAAGTGCATTAAGTTTCGCCAGGTCGAGGGTCAATGGTTCGACATGTTCAGCGGCATAAAGCTGTAACATCAAATCGTCATTAAGTGCGTTGAGCATGAAGTCGGGCTCTGTCATCTTGTAGAGGCTTTCGGGTGTGGGAAGGAGATTGTCTTTTTTTACAAATTGGCCGGAATTTATATCCATTTCGATGTTGGCCCAAAAATTGCCGTGAAAGGCTCTTCCTCCGCGATTTTCCCAATAAGGATAGGTGACGGCATGTCGGCATCGCATTATGCTTCTGTTGTGGTCATCGCCCCAGATGTACAGTAGTACGTATTTGGCATTGTTATCGGTTTGTTCAGTTCTGACCATTCGCCGATAAGCCTGATATATTCCATATCCACCCATACCGAAATTTCTGACCGGTTCGCCAAGGTGAGCGGCAAGGTATTCCTGCCAGGTTTCGCCGTCACTTACCTGATGGCACTGAGTAAAACTGTCTCCATAGGTATTGATTCGGCATGGCCTGTTTGTATACATATACGACTTGCGACCCCCATTTTTTTGTACAGTAGATATCGTTGAACAGTCATCTAAGCCGTCGTTTGGCAGGGAATTGCCGAGTTTGTATCCTAATTCGGTATCAAACCGAGCCCATGAGGGTTTGCTGTTGTCAAGAAAAATATCTATCACTTCTTTTGAAACCGCACTGTCACGGACGTATTGAGTGTAAGTTTTCATTTTACTCTCCAGCAGTCTTGATTGGCCGAATTCATCGCCATTCTTCTGCTCAAAAAGACGATATTGAAATGGTTTTTGTATTGCAAGAGGTTTTGTTACTTTTATTGAGCAGAAACAGGGAAAAACCGCTAAAAAATGATTGACACTTTCACTGCTATGGGGTAAGTAACAGCCTGCGTTTTGTTATTTTATGATATTTATACTACATTGGAGAGTTTTATGCAGGTTTACGATTTGCCAAGGGACAAAGCAACGTATAATTACCGATATTTTTTGCCATATGCGCCCGAGTGGGGCAGTGAGGAATTTTGTAATAAGAGGCTTGCTGAGCTTGTGGACTTTTGTGGTGATGCGAAGGTTGATGCTGTCCAGTTCTATGTCAACACTCTACCCGGAACTTATTATATGCCGGCACATAACGCTGAAGAACAGCTTCACTGGGCTGAGTGGATGAAAACGGTGGTTAGGCCGGCACTGCAGAAGATAGGTGTTTCTTATCAGCTTAACTATCAGATGATTTTGGGAGCTGGTCCGTATAATCTGGATATGCGGGATGAGTACGACTGGGGCTTCCTGGTGAATCAAGAGGGAGAGGAGACGCAGGGGTGTGCCTGTCCTCTGAGTGAGAGATTTCGTAAAATTATGG
Organism: uncultured Planctomycetaceae bacterium; assembly: GCA_964581585.1. GTDB lineage: Bacteria > Planctomycetota > Phycisphaerae > Sedimentisphaerales > UBA12454 > CAZOPG01. The sequence goes on from CAZOPG010000030.1 coordinate 2,091, forward strand.
GAAAAATGCTCAATCTCTGGGCTTATACGGAGCCTGATATTATCTGGATCGATGACGATTTTCGTATGCATAATCATGGAATAGTAACTTCACAGGGCGGTTGCGATTTTTATTGTTACTGTAAAAAACATCTGAAAGAATTTGCTGAATTTGCGGGCAGAGCATATACTAGAGAAGAACTTGTATCCGAAATTCTAAAACCCGGCCCGCCGACATCGGCTCGTATCAAGTGGCGTCAATTTCTTGGCCAAACGATGACTGAATCAGCAGCGTGGATCAATCAAGAAATCCAGAGTGTTTCTCCTCAAACACGTGTTGCGCTGATGACCTCATGTCCCGATATTCATTCAGTAGAGGGACGAGACTGGAAGGGACTATTGACCTCCCTTTCGGGTAAATACACTCCAATGACCCGGCCTATGGGACATCTTTACACCGGAACAGTTGTGCCGGTAAAAGATTTTGCAGGTACCTACCAGTTTATGTCCCAAAGCATGGCGACACTTGAACGGATGTTTGGTGTCGAAGGGATTGAATTTGGACCGGAACTGGAAAATACACGTTTTACAACATGGTGCAAATCCGTTTCAAATTCGCGATATGTAATGGTGTTGAGCCAACTTTTGGGTACACCTCAGATAACGCTGTCTCTCAATGATCTGGACGGTTCGCCCATTAGCCAAGAGCCCGCAACTGTGCCGCTACTGAGAGATATAAAGCCAATGCTGGAAAGTTTGGCCCAGATGAATCTGCGGAAATGGAAAAAAACGGGCGTTGTCTTTATCGATGATGAGGATTCAGCGGCAAAGGTGCCCCTTGAGGCGAATGCTAAAATGCAGGATTTGGGCCTGGTTAGGGAATGGGAAAGCACACTGCTGGAATGCGGTATTCCGGCTTATCATAGTTCGTGTGCCGAGGCGGCTGATAGCAATAATGTGGTTGTTCTGGAAGGGTACACGGCCTGGAGTCCCTCGGATGAAGAGCTTAAGGAAATTTTGTCCGGCTCTGTGCTGCTGGATTCTGATGCCGCCTTTGTTCTGCAGCAAAGAGGATTTGGTGATTATCTCGGTACTGAGATTGGTCAAAGACATACTTTCGGCACAGTGGCGGAAAAATATCGAGAAAATGTTATCGAAGCTGTCTCTGGGCGAATACCTCATCGCGGTAGAAAGTGGCGGTTTATGAAATGTACTGGAGCAACACTGGTCAGTGAGTTTATTGACGCTAAAAATCGTTATCACCCCGGCAGCTGTATCTTTGAAAACAAACTTGGTGGAAGAATTGCTATCTACGGCAGCATAGGTGATCTTTCGCCTATGGGACATTTTGGGAATCACATGCGTATCCATTGGCTCCACGGAATCTTAAGGTGGCTTAGCAAAGGTTCTTTTGCAGTGTTAGCTGAGTTGCCGCACCATGGTGTTTGTGTTGTCAGGAAAAATGACAATGAGACCCTTCTTTCACTGGCGAATCTTGGGACAGACAAATTCAAGGACATTACCTTTGATGTTCATACTGAAAGCGAAATTCAGTCCATAAAGATATTGGACAAAAACGGTTCTTGGGTGGACGGGGAATACTCGTTAGCTAAGACAGATGTGAAGAATAGATACAAGATGACGATAAAGCACGAATTAAATGTTTTTGAATGGATGATCGCCTTGGTTAAAATGTAGCTCGCACCATACATAGGAAGAAAAAACATGAATAATAAAGAATTGAAAATCGCAATCATCGGTTGCGGCAATGATGGCAGTGGACACGCCAGGGTATTAGACGGCATTGACGGTGTCAGGGTTACGGCGATAGCAGAAACGAACATTCAGCGGCAAAAAGAAATGAAACCCGAATTTCCCAACGCTGTTATGTACCAGGATTACAAAGAATTGTTTCACAAGGAAACGCTGGATGCCGTTTGCATAGCGACGCCGCATGATGTCCATTACGAACAGGCAATTGCAGCTTTGCAAAACGACTGTCATCTTTTGCTCGAAAAGCCTATGGCACTTAAAAAGGAACATTGCCAGGAAATAGTTGATCTGGCCAAGCAAAAAAACCTTATTCTTCAGGTCGGCTTTGAATGTCGTAATTCACAGTTGTATGTGCGGGTTAAAGAAATTATAGATTCCGGCGAAATTGGCGAGCTTCTCTCAATGTCTTATATTCATTACCGTGCTTCCTGGCTGAGAGACTGGTACTGCAAACGCCAGACCGGCGGAGACAGCATCGCCATTATTGAAACCTGTCATTATCTTGACCTGATGCGTTACTGGAGCGGCAAAGATGTTGAATGGGCCTTTGCTACAACTCCAAAAACAAATTTCCGAACGGAATATGAATATCCAGATACTTCTTTTGCCCATATTGGTTTCCAGGGCGGGATTGTTGGCAATTTTGTTGATTCGCATGCGCGTTCAACGGATTGTTTCCTGAATACAGAACTGGATAAAACTGAATCATACGGCAGCGGCGAAGGTGAATATATGGACCCTGTCTATGGGCATCAGTTTGAGTATTCCATTGTCGGAACCAAGGGCTCTTTATGGGTGAGAATGCTGAGCAAGCAGATATCTGTGCTGACAATGCAGCAGTCAGTTGGCGGGGAGCGCGGAAACCGTCCACAGATCGCGTTGAAAAGGGTCGAGGACTACAATAAACAATCGATCCACGATCTGGTACATGATGGTTCCTCGCTGGATAAGCAGTTCATCAGAAACGTCCAAAATGGCGAGCAGCCTGCTTTGTCTCCTGACGAAGCCCTGAAATCTCATTTGGGGGTTCTTGCTATTGAAGAAAGTGAGCGAACCGGCGAAAAAGTTTTTGTTACCTCTTAAACTGATAAAAATATTTTGTTACTTTTTAGAAAGGTTTTATGATGGGATATCTTGGAAAAGAAGAACGAGATGTTAGATTGAATAAAGTTCGTAAGCTAATGCAGGAAAAACAGCTTGATATAACATTGGTTTACTATGATGAATTTAACATTGGTAATGGCTGGTATTTGACCGGCTGGTGCCCTCAGTTTGAAAGCGGAGCAGTTCTTGTGCCGGCTGAAGGCGAACCGATGCTTCTTGGTGGGCCGGAGAGTGAGCCTTTTGCAAAACTGGACAGTGCAATAACTGAGACCCGCAATTTTCCAGTTTTCATGGTGCCGGACGAGGAATATCCAAACGCCACAATAATAGATTTTCCGATGCTTTTTTCAGAATTAACTTCAAAGCACGGAGAAATCAAGAGGGTAGGTCTTGTTGGAGCTGAAAGGATGCCAGCGGGTTGCTATAAGCAGATTACAGATGGATTTTCCGGCGTTGAGCTTGTAGATATTACAGAGCCTTATGTTGAACTCAGGTACATTAAAAGCCAGTGGGAAGTTGAACAGGTAGCAGCAGCTTTTACTCTTGCTGATGAGTGTTATGAAGCTATGGTTAGTGCGGTTAAACCTGGAGTTACAGAGATTGAAGTTGCAGCAGCTGGCGAATATGCGGCAAGAAGTCGTGGGGCAAGTGGATTTGGTTTTGGTGCAATTGTAGGCAGCGGTAAGCGTGCAAATGCTGTTGTGCCAACGGCAAGTTCCAAAAAATTACAAGCAGGTGAGCTTATTATGCTTGGACTTGCACCAAAGGTTAACGGTTATGCCGGCGTATTTGGTCATACAGTTGCCGTTTCAGGTAAATATACCGATAGTCAAAGGGAATGCCTTAAGCATCTTGGAGAAGCTTTGAGATTAACCAGAGCGCAGCTTGTTGTGGGCAAAAACGGCATGGAAGTAGATAAGCCTGCCCGCGAGTATTACGAAAAACATAATTTGATCAAATATATGGTATGTCCATTCGCGCACACGATTGGTCTGCATGAAGCTGAGTCTCCATTCTTTGGGCCTGGCAGCGATGATGTTCTTAAGCCAGGAATGACGGTGTGTATTGATGTCAGTTTCTTTGGCCATCCGGAGTGGAACGGAACGAGAATTGAGACAGGGTTTGAAATTACCGAAAAAGGTGCCAGACCGCTGAGTAAAAAGATGGATCAGATTTTAGGCAGTCTTTGACAGACGAATAGGAGTTAGTTATGAAGCCGACAGTAGTATTTGGTTTTGATATGGAAACGGATATCGGCAGCTGGACGCCGTTCTATGAAGGTCTTGTTAATGGAACTCCGAAGATGCTGGAACTGCTTGATAAGCATGGCATTGAGAGTACGTTCTTCTTTACCGGCGATTCAGTCAGGGAGCATCCTGAAGTTTTGCGTATGGTGCAGAAATCAGGCCATGAAATTGGATGCCATAGTCTTTATCATGAGACCCTTGGCGATGAACTTTTTCCGATTCCTGGCCTCCGCTCAGTGTTGCCGGAAGAATGTTATCGTCGTGTTGAAGTGGCGACAAAAATAGTCGAAGATGTTGCTGGAAGTAAGGCTTTTAGTTTCAGGGCACCGCGTCTTTGGGGCAGTACCGCCATGGTCAATGCTCTTGAGGATCTGGGTTATAAGACAGACGCATCTTATCCGATGTTCTTTTATAAAGACAGGCTTGTGCCTTATCATCCTAGCAGGGAGGATTGGACCGCTGCCGGTGATATGAAAATTCTTGAGATTCCTAATTTTGCAGATATGACGATTGCCAGTTCAGACCCTCACGGCAGAGACAGGGATCAATGGCCGCAGTTCAGGACTGAAGGTGCTTCAGCTTTGATGGTTCATATTGATAATATGCTTAAGATGTACAAAGATAAGAAGTTGCCTGCGGTATTTTGTTTTTATTTTCACCCGTGGGAGTTTTATAAAATGCCTGAGGGTTTGATCCATTTTGGTGAGGGTTCTGTGCAGCCGGACCCGTTTATAATCAAAAATTGCGGCGACTATGCGTTGGGACAATTTGATTTGTTAATTCAAATGCTACAAGGCATGGGCTGTCGTTTTATGACAGCTAAAGCGTTAGCTGAAGAGTAATGCAAAGCTCCATAAAACTAAGATGGAATAAAAACGGATGATATGAAGGAGGAGCTTATGAGTAAGTTTGAAGAACTTATCGATATCAAAAAAGATTCAGCGTATATTTACAATAAGGGTTGTGGGAGAGCAGCTTTTGTGCCGGATTTAGGGGCGAGGGTGTTCTGTGAACTTGACGGCATATCTTTGCATCAGCTTGATATTGAAAATGTTTGCAGGCCTGACAGGCCTTTTAACAATTACGGAGGGAATAACTTCTGGCCTGCACCGGAAGGGGGTTCTTTCGGGTTTAATTATCAAGGCCAGACCTGGGTAGTTCAGGCTGCAATTAATGACGAACCTTTTGTGTTGAAATCGAGTTCGAAAGATTCAGCTATTGCTGAAAAAAAAACGATACTAAAAAATCGAAAAGGAACTGACGTAGAGGTAGTGATGTGGCGCAGGTTTATGGCTGATAGTGTGGCTGAGGAGCTTTTGTGCGAAAATCCTGAGTATTGTTTTTCTTATACTGTTGAAGATAAGATCAAGGTGTTAAACGAAGTTAAAACGGAAGACGCACTGCTGGCTTGCTGGACACTTGAACAGTTTGAAGCATCCGATAGTACATTTGGTTTTGTTAGAGTTGAAAATCCTAGTAAAGCGATAAATTTTGATTTCTATGAACACCCTGGCGATAGAATAACCTATAAATCTAATGGCTTTATTTACAAAATGGATAGTCAGAAGGCTGGCCAAATAGGTATTAAAACCGAAGCAGATGCAGAGTTGGCAGGTTTTTATGACTTGTCGAAAAACCTGATATGTATTCGTCAGGTAATTGGAAAACCAGAAGGTATTTATTTCAATATCGCCGATAACGACCAGCCAGATGGGCCATATTCGGCCAGTGACAACTATAGTATCTTCAATGGCGCTATAGATCAGGGCTTTTTTGAAATCGAAACTATCGCAACTGCCATAACTGAGAGAGATTGTCTCAAGGGTTCTGAGCTAAAATCAAAGACATCTTTTGCGATATTCAAATCATCTCAGCAGGTACAGAATATAATTAACAAGTTAATAGGAATCTGATATGAGCGGAGAATTTACAAAGCAGTGGGAAACCAAGGTTCAGAGGGTAAGATCGTCAAAATTCTGGCGTCAAATTACGTCAGTCCCTAAAGGTGAGTTTGTTATAGATTCTACAAATCCCAAAAAGGATGAGGTGAAAATAAATAATAGTTGGTGCATTGTTTCAAATACTGAATTTGCTCCAGACAGTCCTGCTGGGATAGGCCTTTGTGATTTCAAGCAGGTTCTTAAATCCAATTTTAACTTGAGTCTTAAAACACAAACTGATTCAAAAAACGCTCCCTACATCAAATTTGTTTTGCATCCAAAAGAATGTTCAAGGTGGGATACACGCTTCAAATTAAATGTCAGCAAGGATAAATTGGTAGTTACCGCATCGTCTGAAGATTCCATATTGAGGGCTTGTCTATATCTTACAAACTACTGGCGTCTCCGGAGAAATACAACCATTAAACTTGGAAACAGACTTATAAAACCGAGAGTTGACATTCATTTAGGGGCCGATTTCTGGGGTGGATTCAGCACGACCAAAGCCTGGGTTGATGGCAGAGAGACAGATTCAAATTATATTGAGTTGGCACGAATGGGAATGAATGCGGTACCGATAATGCTTTATCTGGACGAATATATCGATGCTGCTCCTAAATGTTTCCGATCTCTTATAAATCCGAAGGCAAAGGAAAATCGCCAAAAGCTTGCCCGGCTCGCAAAGCAATCCTCAAAATATGGAGTTTATATTTTTTTGATGGCCAATAATCTTAAGCTTGAGCCTGAACACCAGGTTTTTAAAGATAGTCCGGCCTCAGCGGGGGCAATGCAGGCGGATGGGGCTTATCGTGCATTGTGCAGCAGTCATACGCAGACCAGAAAATTCTTAGCCGATTCATGGACGTCATTTTTTGAAGAAATTCCCGAACTTGGTGGTATTCTTACAATCGTTGGGGGTGAGGGATTTAATCACTGCTTTATGCGCAGCGTAAAGCCAGATGCGGCGGATTGTCCGAATTGTGGTAAACGTACTGGTTCAGAAGTTGTGTCTGAGTTTGTAAATGAGGTGGCACGAAATGTCAGAAGTAAAAATCAACAAGCCAGACTAATAACCTGGCCCTATAGTGCAGGGCACTGGTCGCATGATCGTGATCAAGTTGATTTTATTAGCAGACTTGATCATGAAAATGTTATTTTTCAGACAGAGATAGATAAAGATAGTACAGACTGGCGGCCGGAAGGATATGCCAAATTCTGCTGGGATTATTCAGCGGGGTGTATCAAAATTGGTGATAGATGTCGAAATCAAAGGAATATTTGTAAAAATAAAAAAATCAATTTTAGTTGTAAAACGGAAATCAACAGTTCAATTGAATGTTTGAACTTACCTTATTTTCCAACCCATTACAATCATCTTAAAGTGTGGCAAAACAGCATCGCATTGAAACCTTCGGCTATTCAGTCAAGGTGGTTATTTGATGGTGCCTGCAAATCGGTATCTGAAGAACTTGGTTACTGGTCTATATGGAAATCCTCTTCAGATAAAAAAAAACTTGAAGATATACTCAAGCTGATAGCGGAAAGAGACTTTGGCAAAAAAGCGGCAAGACATGTCTTGAAGGCGTGGCAGTTGTTCTCAGAAGCCATTAGGCATCACCCATCTCTTGATTATTATGTTGGGCCCTATTTTATCGGCCCAGGCCAGCCTTTAGTTCTTGATTCGGGTAATTATACGACCGGTTCAAGATGGGAATTTAACAAGTTGAAACCCAAATCAACATCTGCTCAAGAGTTGGACGAGGCCTTTTATGGGAATTTTTACTGGGCGTGTGAACTTGACAATGAAAACGATGATTCAAGTTTGACAGAAAAAGAAAAACTTTTTTATGATCAGCCTGCCTTCGAGGCTATTGTACGGCGAGGGGCCAATGTAGGTCTGGATATAGCTTTAGATGAACTCCGAATGATGGCAAAACTATGGGATAAGGGAGTCGAGGCTTTAGCTGCAGCAAAAAAAGATGTACCCCAGAAATGTAAAAGAAGATTTCGTCAGGAATGGACCCTTGCTATGCATCTTGCTAACACATGGCACAGCACTGCAAATGTTGAAGAATTTTTAAGGCTGCGGAATGTTATTCTTAACCACAGTGGCTATTATGCAGCTCGAAGCGGGTATGTCAGGGAAAATATTCGAGATTTAGAACGGATGAAGAAAATTGCCGAAAACGAACTGAAAATCGCAAAAGAAGAATTGAAACTGATTAAAGGCGTAGATTTTCTGGATTTAAGCCTCAGGCTTGATATGGGAACTGCTTCCCTTGAATCCATAATGCGGGCTAAGGTAGAACAGGTTTCTACTCTTCTGAAAGAGGAACTGCCTCAATGGCACAAAGAAGTATGCACATGGTAGTTATTTGACACTTATATGAAAAATGTTGATCCTGAATCTGTTATGAACTGTTGTGGATGCTCCTGTTGCAAGTTGACAATTGGCCAGAGCAATGCTTTTGTTATTCATCCAGAAAAACCTGATGGTAGATGGCTCTGGTATGCCCCGACATTTATCGGGAGTTATCCAGCTGATATTCATACATGGCTTTTTGAAAGAATTCTCAGTAATGGA
>CAZOPG010000031.1:0-10618 GCA_964581585.1 uncultured Planctomycetaceae bacterium
CTCAGGGACTGGCAAAGAGCTTTTGGCACAGGCGATACACAGCAACTCGCCGCGATGGAACAACGCCTTTCGCCCGATCAACTGTGCAGGCCTAACCGAGACACTGCTGGAAAGTGAATTGTTCGGCCACGCAAAAGGCTCCTTCACCGGCGCTACCGAAGCAAGAAAAGGCCTCTTCGAGATAGCTGACAAAGGCACACTCTTTCTCGATGAGATAGGCGACATGCCGCTATCGATGCAGGCAAAACTTTTGCGTGTCCTCGAAGATGGAATCGTCATCCCCGTCGGTTCGACAAAATCGATCAAGGTGGACGTTCGTGTTATCAGCGCGACGAATCATGATTTAACAAAACTCGTCGAAGAAAAAAAGTTCAGACAGGACCTGTATTTCAGAATTAAGGGCGTCAGCGTAACTGTTCCTCCCCTGCGAAACAGAACAGAAGACATCAGCGAACTCGCCGAATTCTTCCTAACCGAAGCAAAAGAGGAAATAGGCAGGGACGTAACAGGATTTACCGACAGTGTAATGGAAATATTCAAAAATTACGATTGGCCCGGCAACGTTCGTCAGCTCAGAAATTGCATACGAACAATGGTCGTTATGAGCGAGGGCCCTGTCTTGGACATCCGTGATATCCCACCGGAAGTGCATCAGGTTCGCCGCCTTGGCCCGATCCTCGGCCACACCACAGGTGCAACTTTGAACGAGCTTGAGAAGCAGGCAATTGCCGACACACTTGTAAGGGTAAACAACAATCGCGAAAAAGCCGCCAAAATTCTGGGAATTGGCGAAAGAACTCTCTACAGAAAGATCAAGGAATACGATTTATAAACGTTTGTAATTTTTAATTGAGGAACTATGAAACTTAATATTTTATGCATCGGTGACGTCGTCGGTCGCCCGGGCAAACAACTCCTGGCCAACGCTATTGTTCCACTGGTAAAAAAACATGACATTGATTGCGTTATCGTAAACGCCGAAAATGTTGCCGGCGGCTCCGGAATCACTCCACAGATATACGAAAAATTACTCAAGTACGGTGTCAACCTCATTACTCTGGGTGACCATGCCTACCGAAAAAAAGATATCATTCCGGTACTCGAAAGAAGCTCACAAATCGTCCGTCCCGCAAACCTTTCGCCCAGCGCACCCGGCAAAGGTTTTACAACATATAAAACACATAAAGGGACTACGGTCGGAGTCGTCGCTCTGATAGGTCGGCTGTTCATGAAACCCGCCGACTCTCCCTACGATTGCATAGACGCCATCCTACCGAAATTAGCAAATTCCGCAGATATCATTTTCGTTGATATGCACGCCGAGGCCACAAGCGAAAAGGTCGCTATGGGCTACCACCTTGATGGCAGAGTCAGTTGTGTTTTTGGCACACACACCCACATTGCAACCGCTGACGAAAAGATCCTCCCAAAAGGCACCGCCTACATCACGGACATAGGAATGACCGGCTCATACAATTCCGTCCTCGGCAGAAACACCGAGGCGGTACTAAAGAACTTCAGAACCCAACAACCCTGCCCATTCGGCATAGCCACCGGCGACGTCAGATTAGGCGGCATACTCGTAACCGTCGACACCAACACCAAACACGCCGAGCGAATCGAACGCATCCAGATCACCGCCGAAACTCAAGACGACCAAGCCTACGACAACGACGAGGGCAGAGGCGAACCCCTCAACGGTTTCTAAAGTCACCTGGGAAAGGTATAAGGCGGGTAGGGAAACTCAAAAGGCCAATAAGGAATCGCGCCGGCACTTTCGCCGCTACCCATAGACGCCATCCAGATAGCAAAAATCATCAAAGCCGCCACAAAAGCCACCAGAATCAAAACGCCCCAAAAACGCCTGTCATGCACAACCCGATCGACCCGCTCCATAAACCCATACATCGGATGAAAATGACTAAACCACGATTTCATATGCAAAGAATACATCTCAATATCCTCCAAATAAGCCCTTCTAACTATCATACGCTGAAAACCGCAAGTTAGTTTATTTATCCCCGGCAAAGTATTGCTGGGATTCCCTCGAGGCCCATTTTCACTTGACCATTCAAGCAAAGGAAGATAAAATATTACCAATTCAATTTCAGATGATTTTATAAGGGCGGAAAAACGAACATGAGTTTTTTAGATTTGGCTAACAAACGCTACAGTGTCAGAAATTATAAAGACACCCCTGTTCCCCCTGAAAAGATAGACCGATGCATCGAAGCTGCAAGATTAGCACCATCGGCCTGCAACTCTCAACCCTGGAAATTCATAATCGTTGACGACCCCAAACTCAAAAACAACTTAGCAAAAGCAGCTTTCAAAGGAATACTGGATTTCAACCATTTCGCTGTCAGGGCCCCGGTCCTTATTTTGATAGTTTCTCAAAGACAAAAGACCTCTGCCAAAGTCGGCAGTCTAATCAAAAAGAAAAATTTCAGCCAAATGGACATAGCAATCGCCGCCGAGCACTTCTGCCTCCAGGCCGCAGAAGAAGGACTCGGAACTTGTATGCTTGGCTGGTTCAATGAAAAAGCCGTAAAGAAAATGTTTTCGATTACAAGACCAAAAAGAGTAGAGCTAATAATTTCGATAGGTTTTTCTGCCAACGAAAATATCCCGCCGAAGAAAAGAAAAACTACCAACGAAATCCTAAGCCGCAATAAATACTGTTAATTCGTATTGATGCCGTGTCTAAAAAAAAACTTCTATTTTAACTCTTAAATCCACTCCATGTCTTTGCGCCTTTGTGGTGATAGTTTCATTTTTCGGAAAAGTAGTGGCTATTAAAGCTGTCTAATGCCCCTATTTATTCTGCTTGACAACTCCACATGAGTCGTTTAATGTTTCAGTTGATATGGAAATACCAATGGATTCAGTTGAAAGGATTTGGCAATGAAACAAACAATTCTAAGCACTATCGTTGTTGTATTGTTGGTTATGTTGACTGGCTGCGTTCTGCCCGATAAGGAAGATCGTTTTATGGTTGAACCGCCGGAACCGGCAATCCTCACGACAACGCCGGCTTCAGCCTCTGCCGAGGTGGGAATGGCCGAAGAACTGGCCGCCAAACGCCTTGCTTACAGGCAAGAACTTGAAGCCATGGAAACCTACTACAAGAACACCGGCAATAATGTCAAATTGCAATGGGTGCAAAAAGAATTGGCCGCTATAGGCTCAGCACCGAGATACAGATATATAATTGCCGCCGAAGTAGCCGGCTCGAATCTGAAAGCAAAGGAAGTAGTTCCCGAAGCAGACAGGCTCTTCGACGAAGCCATCGGCCACTATAAAGAGGCAAAAAAATGGGTGGTTGTAGCGAGCAAAAAACAAATGCGTCTGGCACTGGCCAAATTTAACCAGCTCATAAAAGAATATCCCACAAGTGACAAAATTGACGACGCTGCCTACAGAGCAGGAAGAATTTACGAGCATTTCAAAGATTACACCATTGCCGTTCTTTACTACAAGAGAGTTTTCCAGTGGGACCCTCAGACTATTTACCCAGCCAGGTATAGAGCCGCCTATTTGCTGGACTACCATCTGCTGCAGAGAAACCAAGCACTGCATCTGTACACCGAAGCGGTCGCCAACGAAAGTAAGCACAAAGAGTTGATCGAACTGGCAAAAGAAAGAATTACTGAGCTTACCGCCACCACCGAATCTATTGAATAAGCTTCAGATTGAAAAAGCTGTTGCTAAGTTTATAGCTGACAAAAACCTTTTCGGAACCGAACATAGGATTCTGCTGGCCGTCTCCGGCGGTGCCGATTCAATGGCCTTGATGGTGTTGTTGTCTCGACTGAAAGAAGCCTGTTTGATTGATGTTGACTTGACTGTCGCCCACATAAATCATCAGTTAAGAGGGGCCGATTCTTCTACCGATGAAGTCTTTGTGATCGAACAGGCCGCAAGGCTTAAGTTACCTATCAGGACCTGTCGAGTTGATGTAAGTCAATATTCAGTAGCGAACAAGCTATCCATAGAAACCGCCGCCAGAGATCTTCGGATAAAAGAACTTTGCAGAATTGCACAGGAAGCTAACTGCTCTTATATCGCCACAGCACATCAGAAAAATGATAACGCCGAAACGATTGTTCATCGCCTTATGCGGGGCACATCCTTTCGTGGCCTTGCGGGCATTTGGCCTAAAAAACAATTTGAAAACGGGATTCATTTTGTAAGACCTTTGCTGGACACAACAAGAAAAGAGATTGAAGAATATTTGCATGCTAACGGCCAGAGTTGGCGAACCGATAAAAGCAATTACGATTTCAAATACACCAGAAATCGTATTCGTCACCAAATCATCCGATTTTTAGAAAAGGACTGCAAAAGATCTATTACTGACTGCCTGGCGAAATTAGCAAACAATGGATATAAATTAAACAAAAAACTCAACGATGAGATAAAAAAGGTTTGGCCCGTTTGTGTAGTTGACAAGCAACCTGAATATGTCGAGCTTGATTTAAAAATTTTCCTCAGCAAACCAAAACTCATCCAGGCCGAACTGGCCCGCCAGGCTTTGCTTTCCATCGGTAGTGGCGAACAAAATCTCAGCTCATTCCAATATGCCAAAATCCTGAAACTTGCCGAATCAGGCAAAACAGGAAAAAAGATAGAACTGCCCGGCCGATTCATTACTGAAAAACGCTATAACAAAATAAGTTTTACTGTACAGAGCCCAGACCGTAAGTGGGAGGGGATAAAAAAACATATGTTAATGGGGATTGAAATAATTCTTCAGATTCCAGGAGAAACCAACTTTGGCAACTGGCAAATTAAAGCAGAATTTCTTGATTTCAGCCAGTGCGATTTAGAAAAATTCAAAGCCAAAAAAAAACATCTAACCGAGTGGTTTGACGCTGACAAAATCACTTTGCCGTTAACCGTTCGCCTATGCCGAAGAGATGAGCTATTTCAGCCGCTGGGCATGCAGAACAAAAAGAAGATAAGCAAGTTTCTGAAAGAGGCTAAAATCGACCACAAAGATCAAGAGCAGCTATGTATAGTCTGCAATAAAAACGGGATTATATGGTTATGTCCGGCAAGAACAGGCGAAATGGCCAAAATATCCGAAAAAACTTCGAGAATCCTGCGATTACATGTAACGAAAAGGTAAAAATACGCTTGACAGTTCGGGAGCGATTAAATAGAATGCCGATTTCGTTCAGTGCTAACTTACCAAAATATATTTATTTAACAGAAAAAGGAGATTTTGAATGGCGACAAAAGTTGCAATTAATGGATTTGGCCGAATCGGCAGGGCGGTTGCAAGGATTATCACTAACCGCAATGACATGGAACTCGTAGCTATCAATGACCTGGCTCCTGCCAAGTCGCTGGCTCACTTGTTCAAATATGACACGGTAATGGGCCCATGGAGCGGCACTGTAGAGGCAAAAGATTCCGCCATCGTTATTGATGGTAAGGAGATCAAAATTCTGTCTGTCAGAAATCCTGCGGAATTGCCATGGAAAGATATGGGCGTTGATGTTGCCATCGAATCGACTGGTATCTTTCGTGACGCCGAATCGCCAAAGGGCGGTTATGCCGATCATCTTAAAGCCGGTGCCCGCAAGGTTATCCTGACAGTGCCTGCAAAAGATGACATTGACGCGACAATAGTTCTGGGCGTAAATGATGAAGCACTAACAGCCGATGTCAATTGCATCTCGAACGCAAGCTGCACGACCAATTGCCTGGCTCCGGTAGCAAAGGTGATTAATGACGCATTCGGCATTGAAAAAGGCCTGATGACAACCGTCCATGCCTATACCAATGACCAGAATGTTGCGGACATGATTCACAGCGATATGCGTCGTGCACGTGCTGCGGCAATGAATATTATCCCAACAACAACCGGTGCGGCAAAGGCTGTAGGAATGGTTATTCCCGCACTTAATGGCAAGCTCGACGGCATGGCACTTCGAGTACCGGTTCCTGTTGGCAGTTGTGTCGATTTGGTGGTTGAGTTAAAAAAACAAGCCACCGCCGATGAGGTCAACGCTATCGTAAAAGCCGCCGCCGATGGACCACTCAAAGGAATCCTTGAATACTGTGATGAACCTATAGTAAGCTCAGACATAATAAAAAATCCGGCTTCAAGTATTTTTGATTCTCTCTGCACAATGGCGATTGGCAATATGGTGAAGATCGTTAGTTGGTATGACAACGAGTGGGGCTATTCAAATCGTACTGTTGACATTATCGAAAAAGTCGCAAAGCTTTAAGCTGACCTTTCACGGGCCTGTTCACCAAATGAGCAGGCCCGATTTTTGTAAATATTTTTTTGTACAGAAAGGACTGAACTAATGGCCAAAAAAACCGTTGCGGATATCGACGTTCAAGGCAAAAAGGTTCTGATGCGTGTTGATTTTAATGTGCCGCTTGACGAAAACTGCAATATCACGAGTGATGCGAGAATTGCCAAGGCAATGCCGACTATACAAACAATTATTAAAAATGGCGCCTCGCTGATTTTGATGAGCCACCTCGGCAGGCCAAAAGGCCAACGCAACGAAAAAATGTCCCTCGCACCCGTCGCCAAAAGACTTGGTGAACTTCTCGGCAAAGAAATAATTTTCGCCGCCGACTGTATCGGCGACTCTGTAAAGCAAAAGGCCTCATCACTCAAACCAGGCGATGTGATGCTGTTGGAGAACTTGAGGTTCCACAAAGAAGAGACGATAAAAGACAAAGCAGCAAAAGAGGATGCTCAACTCCGCAAGGCAAAAGATGATTTTGCAGCAAGTCTTGCTAATCTGGCAGATATCTATGTTGATGATGCCTTTGGTACTGCTCACAGGGATAACGCTTCAATGTACACGGTTCCTTCGTTAATGGAGGGCAAAGACTGTGTAATTGGGTTTTTAATTGAAAAAGAATTGAAATTTTTGGGCAATACCCTTAATGAACCACAGAAACCATTTGTGGCAATTCTGGGTGGTGCCAAAGTTTCAGATAAACTGGGCGTAATCGAAAACCTAATAGGAAAAGTTGACCGCATCCTTATAGGTGGGGCGATGGCTTATACTTTTTTCAAAGCTAAAGGCCAAACCATCGGAGACAGCTTGTGTGAAGACGATTTCCTGAACAAAACCGAGGAACTTTTTTCGCACGCTAAAGATGCCGGATGTGAACTTGTTCTGCCCGTCGATACCGTCATCGCTAAGGAATTCAAAGTTAACGCGGAAAATAAAATTGTAGCCGGCAATATCCCCGACGGATGGGAGGGAATGGATATCGGCCCGAAAACTACAAAAATCTTTGTCGATAAATTAGCAGATGCTAAAACTATCGCGTGGAACGGCCCAATGGGAGCCTTTGAGATAGCTCCCTTCGATGCCGGAACCAAAGCCGTAGCCCAGGCCGTAGCAGATGTCACAGGCAGAGGGGCAGTAAGTATAATCGGTGGTGGCGACAGCGCCAGCGCAATAAAAATACTCGGCCTGGAAGAAAAGGTAAGCCACGTATCTACCGGCGGGGGGGCTAGCCTCGAATTTATGGAAGGCAAGAAGTTCAAATGCCTTGAAATACTCGACGACAAATAATATCAAGGAACCATGTGCCTAAACCAGAACTACCAAAAGCTGGTCTCATAGAAATTGCCCCATCCATACTGAGCGCCGATTTTGCCAATCTAGCCGCTGAAATCGACCAGGTAGAATCAGCCGGTGTCAAGATGCTGCATCTGGACATAATGGACGGCCATTTCGTACCCAATATCACAATCGGCCCCGTCGTTATCGCAAAGCTTCGCAAGCATTCCCAGCTTTTCTTTGACGCACATCTCATGATTACTGACCCACAAAAATATGCTGACGCCTTTATAGAAGCCGGAGTAAATCACATCACCTTTCACATAGAAGTAGTGCCCGCCCCGACCGATTTTATTAACAGACTGCACGCCGCCGGGGTAACAGCTGGACTATGCCTAAACCCGGAGACCAGCGTTGAAAAGATAGAAAAATTCGCACCCCTATGCGATATGATTCTGGTAATGACCGTTAATCCCGGTTTCGGCGGGCAGAGCTTTATACATAGCGCCGCCAAGAAGATCGTTGACATCAAAAAGATAGTTGGCCCGAACATTCGAGTTGAAGTCGATGGCGGAATCGATGCCACAACAGCAAAAATTGTTACTGACTACGGAGCCGACACGCTTGTCGCAGGCAATGCTATATTTGCAAAACCCGACCGTATCCTAGCAATAGAAAACATCAGAAAGGCTTGCGAATAACCACTTCGCTTCTCATCCAGCAATATCACCCGCCAACTTCCAACCCTCACCTCGCACAGACTTTATTATTTGCGGCTTTGTGGGCTGAGATTCAATTATCTTTCGAAGTTTGCTTATACTTACATCAAATGTTTTCCCGCCATCCTCTGCGGAGGAGCAGATTGAATCTGACCATATCGGGCTGTCCAGCAGTTCATCTCTGGATATTATACGATTCGGATTCTTCAGAAAATACTTCAACAAGTCCGCCAGAATCCCTGGCAGTCGTCGAGTACTTCCATTACACCAAACCTCTCTGCGTCTAAAATCAACTATCGTATCCTTCAATCTAACAGAGTTATTTTCAATGGGCGGTATCTTACTGTTATGCAGTCGAGCGCGTATGCGTTTTGTCAATATACAAGCCCTGCTTTGTTTGCCAATTATTACATCATTCACATCGCAATCAAAAAGTTGTTCTTCGGCTTTTATCATCGGCTTGGACATTAACACGATTATGATCGCATATGGATTACCGGTACGAACAAAAGAACAAAACCTGAATATCTCTTTCCCTGCCGCGTCAAAATTTATAATAAGTAAACGATAACGATCTCTCTTGACCATCTTCGTTGAAGCTTCTATATTAGAAGATTTAAACACCTCAAAACCCAAAGATTCAAGACTTCGAGAAATATGGATTTGCCTCCGATAATTATTATCGATATGTAATGCCCTCTGTTTTGCCATATAAGCGATCCCGTCTCACTACTGATTTGGCTACGTAAAAATCTCAACAATATATCTCTCTTAGCGAGCTATATTACGTATAAGCTGCAAAGACTCTGCTTAAAAGTAAAAGTTAGTTAAACAATGTCTACACAATCACTACTGCCGAACAAAACAAACCTACCCGTTGCAAACAAAAATCTCCTCTATTTGTTGCAATGCTGTCGGCTAAATCAAAGAAGCTACAAAATAACCGACCCTCTTACCCCTCCCCCTCAATATAATTGTTTCGGTATATTGCTTCATTTCCGTACAATTTTTTTTTGAAAAACAGATAATTAAAGCTGTCCGATAAGTCACAATAAAATTAATTTTCATTAAATTTTACACATAACTCTTGAAAAAAAACGAGATTACCGATATAATGAGTGTCGGTTGTTTTTTTCTGTTTGATATGTCGGGGGTAAAATGCTCAGTACAGACAAACAAATGGCAAAATACTACTTGAGATATACATTGCTCAGGTGCAGTGAATACACCCAAAACAGAACTCACGCGGAAGAGCTAGCTGTTTATATCCTAACAGCCGCATGTATTTTGGCGAAAGATCCAGAATATTCTAATGATCAACCCACCGAGTTAATCGATCGTTTGGTAAGGGTGATCTGTCTCGACAGAATTGAGCCGAAACAGGCCGATGCCGAAACTCTTTTGCCGGATGAAAAAATGCAAAAACTAGCCGCCGCGATGAATAAGCTTGACGGACTAAGCCGTCAAGTGCTTACGTTGTACCACCTCGAGGGGATGAATACGAAAGAAATATCACAGATTTATAACAACTCAATTCCTGAAACAAGGACAGCGATAATCAATGGCGAAAAAGAATTAGCCACAAACTTCGCTCAGTTATGGCCGCAAGGCTCGGACTTGTCCGAAGATGATGCCTGCCTATGGCTGAATGAACTAGCACTGGCTCTGGGGCTTGGTCAAAAAATAAGAATGACCGAAGCCGTCGAAAATTATTTAGCTGAGCCCAAAAAAACACGTAACCTACTGCAAAAATATCTCGACGCTATTTAGGATTCACTTTTCATAAACACCCCAGGCAGGGGGGCTACATCGACTTTCCAAATTTGTTATTATGTGCGATCTTTTTCATAGGCCTTTTAGGAACGTGCAGCACATCTTTGTCGTCAAGATAATACCGTGTATCATCGCCGGAGCAGTCTTCCATTATTGGCCTCTCTGCCGGAAACCCCAGAGCGATAATTGAGCCGATTTTATAGTTTTCAGGAATCGCCATCTCAGCCCGAATTTTATCACGGTCAATCGATCCCAGCCAGCACGAGCCGATCCCCAGGCTCCACGCCGCGATAAGCATATTCTCAATAGCTGCCGCCGCATCGTCAGAGGCTTTTTTCTTTATGGTGCTCTCGCTGAGTACAATTATATAAGCCATTGGCCTTTGACCAGCAGGGGGGTTGCGTCTCGGCTGAACGTGCCCAGCCCATGCCAATTGCTCAAAAACAGAATTAACCACCTCAGCCTCATCTACTATGATATATTCCAGCGATTGCACATTTGCCCCGGCAGGGGCCCTGCGTGCCATAGGTGTTAAGTTAAGAAACGAGAATTTGAGGAAAAATTGCTTGAAATCTT